>CAZPWU010000396.1:0-3141 GCA_964590325.1 uncultured Anaerolineaceae bacterium
TTGGTCGTTGTGAGACTGCTACGCTCGCAAAGAACACTCACTCGTAGTGACACACATAGATTCCTTTCATTCTTGGGACGGCCGTGATAACCTCCCCAGCCTACTTAATATACCTGGTTGATTCACGTTATAATGGGAAAAGTGTTACCGCACATTTTCTTAAAGGAGAGAGTGGGATGAGCGAGAAAATCGAGTTTACCCGTAACTATTCCGACCTTAGCAACAACCAAGGCTTCCAATTCGAGTTTTACTGCGACCGCTGCGGATCAGGTTACCGAACTCGTTTCCAACCCTCCGCCGCTGGTAAAGTATCTACAACATTGGATGCTGCCAGCAGCCTGTTTGGGGGGATCTTTGGCCAGGCATCCGATCTGTCGGAGCACGTGCGCTCAGCAGGCTGGCAAAAAGCCCACGACGGCGCCTTCATCGCCGCGATAACCGAGCTCAAGCCGGATTTTATTCAATGCCCCCGCTGTTCAACATGGGTCTGCAAAAAGAACTGTTGGAACAATAATAAAGGTTTATGCAAACAATGCGCTCCAGACCTGGGGGTAGAAATGGCTGCTGCCCAGGCCAGCCGTACCACGGAGGAAATCTGGGCCCATTCCAAGGTCGCAGAAGAGGACCTGGCGATGCTCAAGGAAGATAGTTGGCGAGAAGGCGTGCGCGCGACCTGCCCAAGCTGCGGAGCACCACTGGCTACCAACACCAAGTTCTGCCCGGAGTGCGGAGCGAAGATAAAAAGCACTGCTTTC
Organism: uncultured Anaerolineaceae bacterium; assembly: GCA_964590325.1. GTDB lineage: Bacteria > Chloroflexota > Anaerolineae > Anaerolineales > UBA4823 > CAZPWU01. The sequence goes on from CAZPWU010000396.1 coordinate 756, forward strand.
TGTACGCAATGTGGGGCTGAGCTTGCAGCGGGGGTTAAGTTTTGTGGTGAGTGCGGGACAAAGGTTGCATAATGCCGGTTAAATCTCTATCGATCCATCTCAGTACCCAGGGAAACGCCGATATTCACGACATCACCGACCAGGTAACCGGGGCTGTGTCACAAAGCAGTCTGCAGAACGGCCTCGTGACGGTTTTTTGTCCATCTTCAACCAGCGCTTTGACAACAATTGAATACGAGTCGGGCTGCTTGAGCGACTTACGTCGTTTATTTGACGAGATCATCGACCCTAAACAGTCCTATGCACACAATGCGCGCTGGGGTGATGGAAACGGGCACAGCCATGTGCGCGCATCGCTGCTGGGACCTTCTCTGACCGTACCCTTCGTAGACGGCCGTCTCACTCTTGGCACCTGGCAGCAGATCATCTACGTCGACTTCGATATCCACCCACGGAATCGTGAACTGGTCGTACAGATCATAGGAGAGTGAATGATCAAAGTAGCTGTTATCGGGGGTGGTTCAACCTATACACCGGAATTAATTAACGGATTCCTCGAGAGAATCAAGACATTTCCTACGACTGAATTATGGCTGATGGACATCGACCCACAACGTCTGGAGGTTGTCGGTAGCTTCGCCCAGCGCATGGTAGCAGCAAAAGCTGCCCCATTCAAGGTAGTCCTCACCCAAGACCAACGCGCAGCAATCCAAAACTCCAGCTACGTAATCACCCAGCTGCGGGTGGGTAAGATGGAAGCGCGCCGGGCTGATGAGTACTTAGGTCGACGGCATGGTTTGATCGGGCAGGAAACCACTGGTATTGGTGGAATGGCGAAAGCCCTGCGCACGATCCCGATAATCCTGAAAATCGCCGAAGATATGCGCACATTCGCGCCGGGCGCTCTGCTGGTTAACTTCACTAATCCCTCAGGGCTGGTCACCGAAGCCCTCAATCGAAATGCACCTGATGTACCCGCAGTTGGCGTCTGCAATGCTCCTCTAACAACAAAAATGGAGATTCTTGAAGGTCTGGCGAAAGTGATGGGGGAGAAAGGTCCTATCGCGCCGGAACGGGCTGAGCTCGTAACCCTCGGGCTAAACCACCTCTCCTGGCATCGTGGCTTTATCCTGGATGGCGAGGACATCTGGCCGCGAGTAATCGAACAATATATCACCTATCTCAATTCCGATCCTGACCCCGAGTGGGATGTGCATACCGTTGAGTCGCTACACATGATCCCGAACGGCTATCTCCAATACTATTACTACACAGCCCACAAATTAGCCGCTCAGCAGAAATGGCCTCCTTCACGCGCTGAAGTGGTGATGGAAGTTGAAAAGGACCTGCTCAGGCAGTACGGCGATCCGGCCCTGAAGGAACCACCTGCCGACCTGATGAGGCGTGGCGGTGCTTATTACTCAACTGTCGCCACTCAGTTATTGAATGCCCACTATAACAACCTGGGCGAGACCCATGTGGTTAACGTGCGACACAATGGAGCAATCCCCGGCTGGCCTTCAGATTGGGTGCTTGAAATGCCCTGCCTCGTTGACCGATCCGGCATTCACCCATTACCAGCCGACCCACTCCCGCCGGTGTGCTTTGGACTACTCGCCCAGGTGAAGTCCTATGAGCTGCTCACGGTAGAAGCTGCATTGAATGGTAATCGCAACACCCTCTACCAGGCCCTGCTGGCCCACCCGTTAGGACCGGACGCCGATCAGGTTCAGGCAGTGATGAATGACCTTCTAGAAACGCACCGCACCTATCTGCCACAATTCTATAGTTAGTCCCATGAAACACTTGATCGTCAACGCCGATGACTATGGGCTGACCGCCTCGGTCTGTGCCGGTATCCGGAAAGCTCACTGGGAGGGTATCGTCACCTCCACCACCGCTATGATGAATATGCCTGGCGTAGAGGTTGAGGTGCAGACTGCTCTGGAAAGTTGCCCAACGTTGGGCCTGGGGGTTCACCTCGTGCTAACCTCGGGTCGTCCCATCTCAACCCCCTCAAAAATACCTTCCCTTTTCCGGATATGCGACTCGGGTCAGTTCCCATCCAGGATCGACCTCATCGAGAATGTGGATAAAGTCAACATTGAGGATATTAAAGTAGAGTGGCAAGCCCAGGTCGAACGTTTTATCCAGGTTACAGGCCGTACCCCTGACCACCTGGATAGTCATCACCATATCTCCTATCTTACGCCAGAGCTGTTTGGCATCATGCTCGAGCTGGCTGGTAACTACAATTGCGCCATCCGCAGCCCTTTCAGGGACATGAGCACGCCAGGCAATCTTTTTGAAGATACTAACGAACCCTGGCTCGAAAAAGCCAGTCACGCCATCTTTATTTTGCTCCAAAATTCCCGGGGAATCCGCA
>CAZPWU010000397.1:0-3130 GCA_964590325.1 uncultured Anaerolineaceae bacterium
GCTGCACGCCTTTTATTATTACTACAACCGCCGTGGTGTGGCGCGCGGACCTTACCCGCAAGCGCTGCGTAAGTGGGATGAGCTGCTGGCTGAGGGACGACGTGTGGTAGCCATCGGTGGGAGCGACGCCCACGCCTTCTGCGGTGATTTTGGCCCTCTGCATTTCAGACTGTTCCCTTATGAGTTCCACTTCCGGACCATTAACACTCACCTGCTGGTGCCTCAACCTCTGACTGGCGATGTCTTCGAAGACCAGCGTATGATCCTGGAGGCCCTGCGCCAGGGCCACGCCTTCGTGGGCTATGACCTGCCGGCTTCCACCCGTGGCTTCCACTTCACCGCCCAGGGCAAAGAGAGCACGGCGCAGATGGGGGACGAGATCTCCGCTCAGAACGGTGTGACGTTCCAGATCCGCCTGCCGATGCGCACCGAATGTAATTTATTACGGAATGGTAAGACGATCAAGACCTGGACGAAGCGCGAGAACTGCACCTACATCACCACTCGACCCGGGGTATACCGGGTGGAAGCCTATCTTAATGACTGGGGTAAGCGCAGAGGCTGGATCTTTAGCAACCCGATTTACGTCAAAGGATAAAGCGTATCACCGAGGGAACCTATGCCAACAAAATCACACCTTTTATATCTCATTATCGTCCTCCTGCTTGCAGCCTGTAGCCCGAAAACACCAGTCATCGGGCCAACCCAGACGGTCGACGCGCTAGGGACGATCGTCGCCGCCACATTGACCGCCGCGGTACCAGCCGGCACGCCCACGCAGCTACCCACCGTCACACCCACGCAATCGGCCTCTCCGACGCCGACTCTTCAGCCGACGAATACACCCCTGCCAACGGCCTCGCCCACCCCTGCGGGAGCGAAAGTGTCTGGCAAGGTGTGCTACCCGGGCGGTAAGATCCCCGCCATGAACGCCTATTTCCAGGTGCCGCAGTCGAATGTCGTCTTCCAAGCACAAATCGCTACCGGGCAGATCACCTATACCGTAACCGTGACCCCAGGTACGTTCATCGCCTACGCCTGGCTGCCGGATTTCTCGCGCGGAGGGTTATACTCGAAAGCCGTGCCCTGTGGCATGAAGTCCGGTTGCACCGACCACACCACCCTGCCTTTCACCGTAAAGCTAGGGGATACCCTAACCGGTATCGACCTGTGCGACTGGTACGCCGGCCCGTTCAACGTCCCTTACCCGCCCGGCAAGAAACCGGCGGAGGTGACCGGATCTATCTCGGGCAGCCTCTCTTACTCCGGTGGGAGCATCCCTGCCCTGCGCGTGGTGGCCTTTAATATCAATACCAAAAACTGGTATTGGGTTGGCACGCTGGCAGGGGAGGCCTCTTATACCGTCACCGGCTTACCCCCGGGCACCTATGACGTCGTCGCCTACGATGAGAATGGCAAGGGGGGCGGCTACGCTGACAACAGCCACAACCTGATCGACATCACCGTAAAAGCGGGTGAGACATCCTCCGCGGATATCAACGATTGGCAGGGCAGCTTCCCGTCGGATCCGACGAGATAAGCAAGGGAAAGGGGGAAGAGAAGATAAGGTAATTGATGGACCTGTAGGGTTTCATAAACCCTACAGGTCTTTCATATAAAAAATAGAACATTTGCTCTTTATTATGGTATACTCTTGGACTATGGACTTCCAACTCCACGCTCCCTTTGAACCGATGGGTGATCAGCCCGAAGCGATCCAAAAGCTGCTCGAAGGCATCCAGAAAGGCTACCGCCACCAGGTGCTGCTGGGCGCCACGGGCACCGGCAAGACCTACACCATGGCGCAGGTCATCAATGAGATCAAGAAGCCGACCCTGGTGATGGCCCATAACAAGACCCTGGCCGCGCAGCTATATGCCGAGTTCAGGGAATTTTTCCCCGACAACGCCGTCGAGTACTTCGTCTCGTATTACGACTATTACCAGCCCGAGGCTTACGTGCCACGCCACGATCTGTACATCGAGAAAGAGACCGACATCAACGAGGAGATCGAACGCCTGCGCCTGGCAACTACTACGGCGCTGATGTCGCGACGGGATGTTATCATCGTGGCCTCGGTCTCGTGCATCTACGGCATTGGCAGCCCGGAGGCTTACGGGCGGGTGGTGATCAACCTGGAGGCAGGGCAGGCTTACCGGCGCAACGCTTTGCTGCGCCAGATGGTCGAGAGCCAGTACGAGCGCAATGATCTGGAGCTGCGCCCGGGCACCTTCCGGGTGCGCGGTGATACACTGGAGATCATGCCAGCCTACCAGGATACCCTCGGTTTCCGTCTGACATTCTACGGCGATGAGCTCGAACGCATCATCGAGTTCGACGCTGTGACGGGTGAGCTGCGCCGCGAGCTGGATACGGTCTCTATCTACCCCGCCAAGCACTTCATCACCGACGAGGATAAGCTGAAGCAGGCCATTACCGATATTGAAAGGGAGCTTCAGGAGCGTATCGCCTATTATAAATCTCGCGAGATGCTACTGGAGGCCCAACGCATCGAGCAGCGCACCTTATACGACCTGGAGATGCTGCACGAGATAGGCTACTGTGCCGGGATTGAGAACTACTCCCGCCACCTGGACCAGCGCGCCCAGGGCTCTGCTCCCTGGACGCTTGTGGATTACATGCCCAGCGATTACCTGCTCATCCTGGACGAGTCGCACATGACCGTACCGCAGATCCGCGGCATGTACAACGGCGACCGGCAGCGCAAAGATACGCTGGTGCAATACGGCTTCCGCCTGCCCTCGGCGATGGACAACCGCCCGCTGACCTTCAAGGAATTCGAGGAGCGCATGGGTTCCGTGGTGTATACCTCGGCTACACCCGGCCCGTATGAGATGAAACGCGCCGACCAGGTAGTCGAGCAGATCATCCGCCCAACTGGATTGGTCGACCCCCAGGTGGAGGTGCGCCAGGTGGAGGGCCAGGTGGACAACCTGCTCGGCGAGATCCGCCAGCGGGTGGAGCTCGGCGAACGCGTGCTGGTGACCACACTCACCAAGCGTATGGCTGAAAAACTGGCTGACTACCTGATGGAGCTGGGCATCAAGGTGCACTACCTGCACTCGGAGATCGAAACGCTGGAACGGATCGGCATCCTGCGTGACCTGCG
>CAZPWU010000398.1:0-3122 GCA_964590325.1 uncultured Anaerolineaceae bacterium
TTTCTGTAGATATGTTGGCGAAGGTCTTGAAGCCTGCCAGGCGGTACACCAGGCGGGTGTAAAGCTGGTTGTCGGCGAGACTTATGTGTTTATTTCTTCGCACGTCAAATCGCGCGAATTGATCGAAGCGGGGGAGATTGGGCGTCCCCTGCAAATCCGGCAGCGACATGGAGCCTGGCTTGAGAAGAAAAAGGCCTCTGTCTATACTGGACCAGTCGATCGTAACTGGCGGATCGATCCACAGAAATCTGGGGGAGGCAACTTCCCCTGGATTTTTGACCATGCCGGACACTTCTTCGCTACCGCTGAATATTTCATGCCGGGCCATAGGATTAACGAAGTTTACTCGTTGATGTCAACCTGCCATGGGGTAGAAAAGACCGGTGCAGCTCATGATCCCTACATCACCGGAAAAATCGATATACCAATTATTGTGTGGAAATACGAAGATTCAGATTGCCAGGGAGTCTGGATGCGCGCCGAAAGGCTGAATGGGAAATTCGACTATATGCGCGGATTCAGCACCACCATTATTGGTGAAAAGGGCATGATTGAAGTACTTGGGGAAGGTGGGCACAACCTGTTTTGGGAGGGGCAACAGCAGCACTTAGTGTTGCACAGAGAAGGGAAAGATGCTATCTGCTTCCGTTTTGATGAAGGAGGCGATGATATCTGGCAATCGGATATCAGTTACTACAGCCAGGGGCATATCCAACACGTCCATCACCTGATTGATTGTATACAGCACAACATCCCACCGCGGTATACCGCCGAAGACGGAGTCCATGCAGTACAATGCACCCTGGCAGCGATACAATCTACCTATGAAAGACGTCCGGTAAAGATAGACGATATCAGCCCCGATTATAAAGCCTATTCGGAATAGCCTTCGATATTATCGAAGGCAGGACCTGATCCATTACGGCAGGTTGGATTGGTCAGAGTGCTTATAGACCTGAGCTGAAACGCGCCACAAGGAAAACCGGTGGTGTATGTTGTGGACCTGGCGCAGGTATAACTAAGTGCCTTTGAAGCCGTGCCGACTGGTGAAAACACCAATTAGGAAAATTGCCTGAGACTTAAGGTATGCCAGATAGTCGTTATCGAAGCCTGAGAAAAGTCCTCGGCATGACATTTGGGTGGTTATTCTTATCCCATATTTTTGTTAAAATATCAGAAAGTCACCTTGCGATCAAACAACGAGAGTAGGCCTTTGAGAGGCATGGAGATACGGCGATGAAGGGTCTGGGAAATTGTGCGATGAGTTTAGCTTTACTTTTAATACTCGGTTTGGGGGTTTATTGGGTATCTGGCAGGGTTAAGCTGGCGCTGCCAGGTCCTGCTCCGACGGCTACGAGCCAGATCAGCGACCTTGAGAATACCGAATGGGGGCTTGTCTCTCTGAATGGGAAAAGCCCGATCGAAGGGGTGCAAATTACGATTAGTTTCTTAAATGGTAAAGCGAACGGTAACGCCGGATGTAATACCTTTAATGGAAAATATCCCCCTGATTTAAAAAACCCACAAGGCGTGGCCTTTGCAGTCACCGTGAAGGAGTGCACCCCCCGGGAAGTAATGGAGCAAGAAAAAGCCTACCTGGAAGTTTTGTGGTCCTCTGCTGATTACCGGGTAGAGGGTGATACATTGCAGATATTAGACCCCAAAGGTAAAACCGTCCTGGTTTTTAACCGCCTCATCAATATATCGGAAAATCCTATTCCAATAATCCGGATAGATATCAATGCAGCAGAGCAATTGTCACGTGCGTGGTATGAAAAGGAAAATCCGGATTTAAACCCCGCAGTCAAGATCCCTCTCAAAGATCTGACTACCGACGAAATCTGGAACCGACTGGGTGTGCAGGTTTTCCAGGTCTCCGGTGATATTTACCAATACGATACCTTCCTGATCCGAAACAGGCAGGTGCTCCCAATGGGCACAGGGTTTGGTGGGATGGGGGTTACCTCGATGATTATCACCGACCTGGACCAGGATGGTCAGCCTGAGCTTCTCTACGCTTATTCATTCGGCTCAGGTATCCACCAATCCCACCTGGGGCTCTATTCTCCTGCCCTGACAGGGAATAGCACGATTGAAGCCAACACCCGTTATGTGGATGGTGACCTGCTGCTCGTAAAGGTCGATGACCAGCGCGTCAATATCAAAGCAGCTGGTGCAGATCCGCTAGTCGAAGCGCTTACCATTGGACATCCCGCGCTCGTCTCGGAGGGTGGTCAAGCGCGTCTGTTTTTACAATTGAACGCGAATCTACCCTCGGATGTTGTGAGCCGCATCGTGGAAAATGTCAAGCCGACCGCCACACCAGACATGTCTCTCTATCTCACTCAATGCCAGGTCATTCCGGGGGCAACGGCCATTGCAACGGTTAAGCCCTCTGAGACGCATCAAGGATGGAACCAGTATAACAATTCGACCTATAGCTTCAGCTTCAGTATTCCGGACGGCTGGGTGTTGGTGGAAGGCCCGAACTACCTTTGCGCCATGCAGTCATCTGAATCGACGCAAATATTAATAATCGATTTCAAGCGTGCCGGTGAGGGTGTAACGATCCAACGCTCTGAGGTCGGTCCAGGGGATATCTCCAAGCGCGGTGGCATCCGTCTCTTTGGGCAGGAGATCTCCAGGGATGTCCAGGTTTACCAGGGCAAGGATAAGGCGGTCCTTTACAACAACGCCCAGGAGGTCCAGAGCAAAGACCTGGTCTATACGTTTAGCCTGTATGATTTCTTCCCGGATTATGGATCTGCGGAGCTGAAACCAACCTTACAAGGGCTGGTCGACCAGATCGTCGAATCGTTCCAGATTACAGCTCCCGCTGCTACCGTGCAACCGTGATTTCATCCTTACAGGTTGAAACGCGCTGCGCTGTGGCTGAAGAAGACTTTATCGGCAACAGGGGTGACCTCGCCTGTAATTTCTCTCTACTCATCGACTGGGATTTATGTGTTCCTGACGAACCACATCAGCAGTTCCTCTGCCTCCCCTTGTGTCTTGGTTTCGGTACAATAGAAGACCTTTTCCGGGCGGAGCTCGCGGTGCATCTTCTTACACTGCTCCGGAGTTCCCCAGACATGCACAGCTTTGCCACCAGCCTGAAGCCT
>CAZPWU010000399.1:0-3116 GCA_964590325.1 uncultured Anaerolineaceae bacterium
CGGCTTTTGGCCGGGCGAAGAGGTGCTGGTGGTTAGCAATACCACCGGGGGGCGCCTGGAGACCTACCTGATCAGCGGTGAGCGTAACTCGGGTGTGATCGCGGCCAACGGAGCGGCAGCCCACCTGCTCAAGGTTGGCGACCAGGTCATCATCATGGGATTCGAGCTCAGCGACCAACCTATACAGCCCAAGATCGTCCTGGTGGACAAGAAAAATCACTTTGTGAGGTACCTGCCTTAGGCTTTGGACAGGCGTCTTCTTTCTAGGCATCGCATGAGCACAAGCAAACCGAGGCCCAAACCTTGCCTGCCTATCCCCGAGCCTCTGCGCGGCGCGGAAATCGGCTCATTTGCGCATTACACGGTGACCGTACGGCTGCCTAATATTGCTCGCCAGGTATTGGTGGAAAATGCTTACTCTCAGCATGCGGTGGCAGGTTTAGAAACCCTGATCAATGAGATCCCCGCCGGTCCGATCCGTCCGCTGAATGATGGTGCCGCACCCGATTCCGTCGAATGGGCCGGATTCCTGGCTCCTTATCTCGGCTGGAACTGGCTTGATATTACCTGGCTATTCGCTGAAGCCTATTTTTACCGTCGCATCCTGGAGGCGGTGGGCTATTTTGAGTCCGGACCGGGCCAAGGCAGAGACCCCTATACCAGCCAGAAACGCCAGGGGTTGGAAAGGGACCTCGATACCATCCGGGCTTTCTGCACCCGGGTGAAGGGTTGGATCAAGACTGCGCAAAACGAGCCGGCCCGTTTACCGGAACTGCTGGAGGGTTCACTTAAAGTCAATTTATGGGGCAACCAGGCCGATTTAAGCATGTGGCCGATCGGTAAGGAAAAACCTGGCAGTAACACAGCATCAGCTACAAAATATGAATCGTCCAAAAAGAGTAGGCGCCCCGATCATGACACAGCGCTCCAGCAGGAGGACCATCTTCTGGTGGATGACGCGGAAGATGTCGCCGGTTATTTAGCAAGTCTAGCTGACCAGCCGGTGCGCGTCGACCTGATCCTGGACAACGCCGGATTGGAGCTGGTATACGACCTGGGATTGGCTGATTTCCTGCTCAGCAGCCAGGTTGCCAGAGAGGTCTATTTTCACCTGAAATCCTTTCCCACCTTCGTTTCAGATGCCACGATCGCCGATGTAAGGCAGATAGTATCTTTTTTGGTGGCGGATGCCCACCCGGATATCAGGGCGCTTGCGGTGCGACTAAAGGGCTATCTTGATGACGGGCGCCTGCACCTGCAGGATGGTCTGTATTGGACTTCGCCGCTCAGCTTTTGGGAGGCTCCCTCGCACATGATCGAGGAGTTATCTCACTCGGACCTGTTGATCAGCAAGGGTGATGCCAACTACCGCCGTCTGCTGGGCGACCGGCATTGGCCCTATATCACCCCGCTGGCAGATATCCTGTGCTACCTGCCGGCTCCCCTGGCTGCGTTGCGTGTGCTTAAATCCGAGGTTGCTGCCGGGCTAAAGCCAGGTCAACCCGAAAGCTTGGACCGCGCTGACCCCGGCTGGAAGACTAACGGCAAGTGGGGAGTTCTGCAGTTTATCAGGGTTTAATTCATTTTTATGGTAGACTCAACTCGTATGGTACCGACGAATGCCACCTTCCGTTCGGCCTTACGCACTCCAGCAGGGGTCATCGTCACAATTCCAACGGTGGGGATATTCCTGGGGGTGGTGGTATACGCGGTATGGATGCTTAGTGGCAGCTATGATCCCCAGGTAGAACCCCTTGTTTCCAACCTGAGTTTGATTCTGGTTGATATCTTCGTGGCTACCTGCGGGGTTGTGATAGCCAGCCTAAAGGGGATCGACACGCGCCTGCGCCGGGGATGGCTGTTCCTCGGGTTGGGTTATGCCTGCCTGGCTTCCAGCAGAGGATTGGCGTATTATTATCAGTCAATCTTAAAGTTTGATTCCTTTTCCAGCCCAGTCGAGGTCTTATATTCGTTTTATTACCCACTGGCCTTGGTGGGACTGCTGTTGTTTTCGTTTGTGCTGGTCGCCCAGCGTGAGCGGATCATCTTGTGGTTAGACTTGACGATCGTTTTAATCTCGTTCGGGATGGCCTTCTGGTTCTTTTTTCTGGCCTCGTCGGTTATTTTAGTAGAAAAGGATCCCCTTAAATTAATTGCTATTGCATTTCCATTCGGCGATGTGTGGTTCCTGACCAGTATCCTGACCCTGATCCAGCGCGACGTGAAGCAGTATGCCCGTTGGGTTTTGGGCTTTCTAGCAATTTGTATGATCTTGAGGACCATCGCCGACAGCCTATATGCCTATGAAGTCATCTATGGGTTGGGATATGTGATGCCTTTTTTAAACATCATGTGGCTGAGTGCGGGGTTATCGATTTTTGCAGCCGCTGGTTTACAGGTCATCTCTACTCAAGGCAGGCTGGCGGAAACGACATCACGATTTAGCCCTTCATTACATTTACTGCGCCTTGCCTTACCTTACCTGGCGGTGGTGATTGGGTTAAGCTTGCATATTGTGGTCATCAATTCCAACCAAAATTCCGACCCACGCCAGAATATCATCCTTTACGGAGCGCTCGGGTTGATCGCTCTAGTGTTGCTGCGCCAGTACATGCTGCTACGCGAGAACGTTAGCCTATACCAGCAGATGAGGCACATTGCCATCACCGACAGCTTGACCAGTATCTATAACCGGCACTTTTTTAACGAAATCCTGCCGCGTGAGATGGAACGCGCCAAGCGGTACAATTCCAATCTATCTGTCCTGATCCTGGATATTGATGACTTTAAAAAATACAATGATACCTTTGGGCATTTACGGGCTGATGTCGTACTGAAGACACTGGCACGATCGTTTGCTACGCTGCTGCGCCCATACGATACTCTCGCTCGTTTTGGCGGGGACGAATTTGTCATCATACTGCCTGAAACAAACCGGCACAATGCCCAGATGGTCGCCCAGCGTATCCGCAACAGCGTGGCTGCTCAGACCTTTGCGAAGGTGCCATTGAGCGTCAGCATCGGCATTTCCTCTTTCCGGCCCGAGCTGACCCCGGAGCAGTTCCTCGATGAAGCCGATAAGGACCTGTATCAGCAGAAAGCTGTAACTAAGCCAG
>CAZPWU010000400.1:0-3111 GCA_964590325.1 uncultured Anaerolineaceae bacterium
CCAGCCGATCCCGGTGGATGTGAGCATGTCAACGGGAAATGGAGGTGTGTCTGATTTGGTAAATGGTGCGCAGCAAGTATCCATCCGGCTGAGTGAAGGTCAAGCACAGCCACAGTCGGTTGTACTGGTTCCACTGGCTACCGGTGAACCGCTTTCAGCGGAAGAAATACAGCAAATACAAGCACGCCTGCCTGCTTTAACAGCGGAGCCAGGAGACCAGACGGGGTTTAATCTTGCCCAAGAGCCTATTCCCCCACCGCGCACCGGCAAGACCATTCAAGAAGCTTTTCCGCCACCACCATCTCCTACCCAACCCGAACCAGCCGTAACTGGCCCGTTGGAGGTGTTGCGTTTTGCTCCGGAAGGGGAGATCCCTTTAGCGCCATTTATCAATATCACCTTCAATCAACCCATGGTGCCCCTGGCAACGCTCGGTGACCTGGCGGCTGAGGCTGTGCCGGTACGGTTGGAGCCATCTCTGCCTGGCACCTGGCGCTGGCTAGGTACCAAGACCCTGAATTTTCAATATTACTCTGAGTTAATCGACCGTTTACCCAAGGCCACGTTGTATCGTGTATCCGTTCCTGCTGGTACTCAATCGGCGACAGGGGGTGTGCTGGCGAAGACCGTCGAGTGGACTTTCAGCACACCAACGCCCAGGATGACGGTCCGCTACCCTTATGATGTCCCCCAACCTCTGGACCCCGTCTTCTTCATCGCCTTCGACCAGCGCATCGATCCCACAGCGGTGCTGAACACCATCCAGGTGAAAGCTGGTGATCAGTCCATCGGCTTGAAGCTGGCAAGCGAGGCGGATATCCAGGCGGATAAAGGGTTAAGCAGCCTGGTGAAGAACACCCCGGAAGGGCGCTGGCTAGCATTCCGAGCCAAGGAGTCTCTACCGGCGGACACGACCATCTCGGTGGTCATCGGCCCGGGCACGCCCTCAGCGGAAGGACCCCTGGTCACCAAAGACGCTCAAACCTACAGCTTCCGTACTTACGCTCCCCTGCGCATCGTGGATCACGGCTGCTCCTGGTCTGGTGAAACCTGCCAACCTCTGACTCCCTTATACATCCGCTTCAATAACTCGATTGATGTTAATGCATACGCTGAATCCATGTTGCGCATTCAGCCGGACCTACCTGGCGCGTCAGTCAATATCATCGGCGATACCATTAATATCCAGGGAGCTACCAAAGGTCAAACAACTTACACAGTTTTTGTAGATGGAGTTATCCAAGATATCTTCGGGCAGAAGCTGGGCGAGGATACCAGCTTAACCTTCAAAATCGGTCCAGCCGAACCAAGGTTGATCGGACCCGACCAGGTCTTCATCACCCTTGACCCGGCTGCTAGCAAGCCTGTATTCTCTGTCTACACGATCAATTACACCGAATTAGATGTCAGAATCTATGCCGTCCAACCATCCGACTGGCAGGCTTTTAAACAGTACCTGCGCGATTACCAGCGCACAGACATTGGGGTGAAGCTTCCGGGACATCTGGTCCTGGATAAGAAGATCCCTGTAGAATCCCCGGCTGATACTCTGAGCGAAGTCGACATTGATTTGCGCCAGGTTATGGACGGCGATTTTGGCCATTTTATCGTCGTTGTAGAACCCCCCGAGGGCATGTTCAAGGATAACCAGTACTGGCGAACGGTGCAGGCCTGGGTCCAGGTGACCCAGATCGGCCTGGACGCTTTCGCTGATCACAGCGAAATGGTGGTCTGGACCACTGCCTTGAAGAACGGCGCACCGCTGGCTGGCGTGACGGTCGAAGCCGGTCCGGCAGGTGGGCAAACCCTCACCGGTGAGGATGGCATCGCCAGATTCATCACACCGGACGGGGCAACCTACCTGGTTGCACGCCAGGGTTCAGATCAAGCTCTGCTGCCGCGCTCCATGTATTTCTGGGATGATGATGTCTGGCACCCAAGGTCGGTTAACGATGAGCTGCGTTGGTATGTCTTCGACGACCGCCAGATGTACCGGCCCGGTGAGGAAGTGCGCGTCAAGGGATGGCTGAGGCGGATCGGGGGCAAACAAGACGGCGATGTAGGGTTGGTGGGCGAGGCGGTGACCGCTGTGCGCTACCGGATTACCGAACCTCAAGGTAATGAGCTGGGTAATGGTCGGGCTGAGGTCAACGCCCTGGGTGGTTTTGATTTAGTTTTCACCCTGCCGCAGCAGGTGAACCTGGGAGGCGCCCAGCTTTATCTGGAGGCTGAGGGCAGCCTTGGAGGGTTAATCAATCTCCAGTACTACCACACTTTCCAGATCCAGGAATTCCGCACGCCGGAGTTTGAGGTGAATGCCCGCAATGAGACACCCGGTCCTTACTTCGCCGGAGACCAAGCCACTGTAGCCGTCGAAGCGAAATATTACGCCGGAGGTCCACTGCCCAATGCAGAAGTTACCTGGCAGGTTTCTTCCTCCCCAAGCCACTATGCACCGCCTAACTGGCCGGACTTCACCTTTGGCACCTGGCAGCCCTGGTGGTGGTCTTATGAACCTGTCTATATGGGGAAACCCTATGGATCAATCGACGGCGGTGAGACGAAATACGAAACATTTACCGGTCAGACGGATGCTACAGGCACGCACTACCTGCGCCTGGATTTCAACCAGGCCGCTGAACCGCAGCCCATCAGCGTCCTGGCAGAGGCCACTGTGATGGACGTCAACCGCCAGGCGTGGGCTGGTAGGACTGACCTGCTGGTGCACCCAGCGAATCTCTATGTGGGCTTACGCAGTGCCCACTACTTTGTCGAGCGTGGTACACCGTTAAAGATCGATATTATCGTCACTGACCTGGATGGTAAACCCGTATCCGATCGGCAGGTTGAAGTTCAGACCGCTCGATTGGAATGGAAATACCGTGACAATAACTGGCGTGAGGAAGAAGTTGATATCCAGAAATGTAACCTGGGTTCAAAGCTGGAGCCGGTCACATGCACCTTCGAGACCCCGCTGGGAGGCAGCTACCGGATTACAGCCGAGGTCACCGATGAGCTAGGTCGAAAGAACCAGAGCCAGTTCACCCGATGGGTGAGTGGCGGACAGCAACCACCGGCTCGTAAAGTGGAACAAGAAGCGGTCACCCTCAT
>CAZPWU010000401.1:0-3109 GCA_964590325.1 uncultured Anaerolineaceae bacterium
ATGATATCCCCTTTTGGAGTAAATACATATACGCGGTCTTCGAATACATCTGTCTTTAAACTATCCACAAATTCGCGCGCATCGGATACATCCTGCCGCCACTCCATTAATGAGCGGAACCACATGATCCTGCGTTCGTAGTCCTCATCACGTGAGACACCCTCTTTATAAATCCAATGAGCTGCAATCCCTAGCTCGGCACTTTGGTTCATCTCAGGAGTACGAATCTGCACTTCGAGCGTTTTCCCGTCATCGTAGATAACAGCAGTATGGAGTGACTGGTAAAAGTTGTCTTTCGGGACTGCAATATAATCATCAAACTCCCCCGGGATTGGGCGCCAATGGGTATGAATAACCCCTAATGCTGTATAGCAGGTTTGGACATCCGGGACGATGATCCGTACTCCACGCACGTCGTAAACCAGGTCAAACGGTACACTCTTCCGCGCCATTTTTTTATATATTGAAAAGATATGCTTAGGGCGCCCAGAGATATCTGCTTGGATATTAGCTTGAGATAAAATAGTGTATAGACGTCCATTGATAGCAGCCATATCACGTTCGCGATCCGACAGCCTCTCAACCAAGTTGTCAGCAATTTCTCTATATTTCTCAGGGTTTACATAACGAAAGGCCAGGTCTTCTAATTCCCACTTCATCTGCCATATTCCCAATCGATTTGCTAAGGGTGCGAAGATATCCAGAGTCTCTTGAGCGATCCTCCTGCGTTTATAATCAGGCATATGTCCCAAGGTGCGCATATTATGTAGACGGTCAGCCAGCTTTATTAAAACCACACGTACATCTTCACCCATTGCTAAAAAGGTCTTCCGCAGAGTTTCGGAAACCATATCATAACGCCTGCTGCGGGTCAGACTCTCCGCTTCAGCATCAGGGTCTGGGACACCTCGCCGTTCTGCAATTTGGCGTTCTTCTTCTTCGCGAGCTTCATCTTCAGGTCGTTGATCACCTCGAGATACACGGGGCAATTGAGTTAGTTTAGTAACTCCATCAACCATCCGGGCAATCTCTTCACCAAAATCGCGTTTTAAATCCGCTAATGTGATCTCAGTATCTTCAACTGTATCGTGCAGTATTCCAGCTGCTACGACTACAGCTGGAACGCGCATATCGGCTAATATCCCTGCTACCGCTACACAATGGTTTACATAAGCCTCACCTGATGCCCTCGTCTGGTTCCTATGCGCTTGCTCTGCTACCTTATAGGCGCGTAATATTAATTCCCGTTCAGCCGGTGTATAAACATTCGGAAGTGCGTCCATCAAATTCTCGATACGCACATCATGCTCCTATCTACGAGTGATAAAGTATAACCATGCCTCGGCTTTGCATCAAGGGGTTAATTGCTATAATTCTTGTTAAGTTTCTATAAGACTGTTTGTCTATAAATAAAAGCATGGCCACTCTTACCGGCAATTTCAATAATCCCCATATTTCGTAAACTATACATCATTTTACTGATAAGAGAACGAGGTTGTCTCAGAGTTTCGGAAATATCCTGGCATGTGAACGTGTCGGGTACGGTGTGTGGGATAAAACGTCGATAATCTATAGGTGATTTAAAAATAACCTGTCCTACCACAGTGATCAGGCGACGGTCGTATATGCTCCAATATTTACGTCGCCAACTCCCTTTACCATCGTCTCTCCATAAGTCTTCTTCCTGGATTATTAAAATTTCAAGGGAAAAGCCTGGATTCTTCACCAATTCCGGGATACGAACCAACTCGTTAAATAAATGGATCAACTGCCCTTGTTTAGGTGATTTTCGGCGTTTCACCAATATCTTACCATCGGGTGAAATACGTGAGATCCATTTTTCCTGAGGTAATGGATGAACCACACGAACCGGGTGGTGTTCAAGCAATTGCATCAGCTTATTTTTAATAGCCCCAAAATGGTTTATTTGCACCTCAATTAATAAATCACCACGAACGATATCTACCACAAACCCATCAATAATTTCTTCTAGATGGTCCCCCGGTCGGGTATACCATTCTTTGAGTGCTACATGCAATGAGCTTTCCTGTCTGGTGCCGATCCCATTATTTACTACCATACAAGGTTATTTTATCAGCCAATTTAGTTTGGCGGTATAATTTCCGGATATCATCCAATTTACCTCCCTAAAATGAAAGGAAGGCGATCATGTGTGGACGTTTTACATTGACAGTTGATCCAGCCGATCTACAAGAGGCATTCCCCTGGCTGACAGTCCCACAAGGAATAACACCTCGCTATAACATAGCACCGACACAACCTGTTGCCGTCGTGCCCAACAATGGCTCCCATAAGCTGGATTTTTTCATTTGGGGATTAATTCCCTCATGGGCTAAAGATCCCGAGATCGGGAACAGACTCATCAATGCTCGCGCTGAGACTCTGGCTGAAAAACCTTCATATCGCTCGGCGTATCGTCGGCGCCGTTGTTTGATTCTGACCGATGGTTTCTATGAATGGAAGCAAATCCCAGGATCTAAGTCTAAAACCCCGATGTATATTCAATTGGAAACCGGCAAACCATTCTGTTTCGCTGGTTTGTGGGATCTATGGAATTCTACCGATGGTTCACAGATATATTCATGCACGATTATCACTACGGAACCTAACTCATTGATGGCTACCATTCATAACCGGATGCCGGTGATCCTGCCATCTGAAGCATATTCTCAATGGCTAGACCCATCTGAACAAAGACCGGAAGACCTACAAAAATTCCTCAAGCCTTATTCGGCGGAAGAAATGAAGGCTTTTCCAGTATCCAGGTTGGTTAACAGCCCTGAAAACGATACCCTACAATGCATACAGCCTGTTATCGCCTGATGGAGCCCCACAATTACGAGACATTTTCATTAAAAACACATCCTTGGGGAGCAAGGATCACCCGTGTTTTAGCGGCTGCAATAGAGGCAGTTGAGCCAGAGTCAGCAGTGAGGCGGTTCGTTCAGCTGAAGGATAATCAACTGACCATTGCAGACCATTTGTATGACCTGAACACTTACAGGCATGTTTTCATTATCGGCGCAGGTAAAGCATGTATTCCTATGTCTGAAGCTGCTGTAAATATTCTGGGTAAGAAAGTAACATC
>CAZPWU010000402.1:0-3107 GCA_964590325.1 uncultured Anaerolineaceae bacterium
CTGTGAGGGTGGATCCGAGGGCGGATTTGTGACCAATGGCTCTTCCGGCACGATAAGCAGCATGGCCGGGTAAACAAACAGCATCGATCCAAAGCCGAAAATTACCCCAAAGACGAATACCAGGCGGACCAGGGTCGGATCAATGGCGAAGAATTCACCCAGGCCACCGCATACACCGCCGACCATCCTTTTACTGCGGCTGCGATAGAGTTTCTTATTATCAATGGACATATGCGTTTCTCCTTCTGCTTATTTATCTATGTTCTTCTACGTATAATAAGTTATAAAGTTGCGCCATGTTCCTACGGTGTAGGGGTCTCCTGCGTAATGGGAGGGGCGCGTAACTCGAAATTATCAAACTCAAATACAGCCTGGTCTCCGGCATTGTCAAGGCCTATCGCAACCCCGCCCTTCCCACCAGCCAGGTGGTCATCTGTAAGTTCAGCGACTAGACTACCGTTTATAAAGAAGGCGAAGTAATTCCCTTCAGCAAAGACAGTAAGGTGGTTAACCTGGTCCGGTTTAGGTGCAGGAGAGTCTGTCCAATCGAGCAACGTTGTCCATCCGTCCCCAGATGATAATTCAAAGGTATAACGCTGGTTATTATCAATTTTAAAGAGATAATAGTTACTATTATCAAACAGACGCAGCAGGAGGCCCATCTGAGCGGTGGCTGGACCTCTGATCTGCTGTGCATCCATACTCAGATAGAAATCATTGACATCTGACACCGCGGGATAGCTCCACCAGATAAAACCGTGTTTAGCTGTCGCATCCCAACGATATTTCCCATTAGCGATAGTCCATGTAATTGAGGCAAACTCGCCGGTATCCGAACCGGTCGGCCAATCGTTTTGGTCGCTGTCAAACGTGTCAGATAGAATAATGGGCCAATCTTTTGCGGCAGCGAGTTGAGCCTGACGGACCTGGGCGGTTGCTGTGGCGTGAGCGCTATCGACCACAACGGTGGATTGGATATGAGATGCCATTTCGGTGGCCTGGGCCTGTACGCGCTCTGCTCGAGCGGTGCTCGTGGTGGAGTTAACACCCGGTTTTATCGATGAGCATCCTGATATCGACCACAGGAGAAGCAATGCGTATACAGTGTGTATTTTCACAGGAAAAACTGCAATTTTACTATTGGGCAAATGAAGGGCATTAATATAATTCACTGATATATTACTCCTCTCAAGGCTGTGGTGATGACACGGACATCTCCCGGTATAAGAACCAGGCGCCTTTTCGGAGGTCGGCATTTTTAGGTGCACGGTCATAATAGATATCAAAAACCTGTCCCTTATCCACCCGCACCCGGAAATAGAACTGCCCAACCCCCCAGGAACCGCGCGTTTCGGCCACTGTTGCATGCTGGGGCTGCATATTGCGCGCCATCCGACCCCGTCGTTGGTAGTCATGCCATTCAGCCAGCATAGCAACGATACGATAAATCCTCCCGCGCCAGGTAAACCCATTTGGGCACGTGGGTTTTTTCTCGATAGCCGGCGGCTTATCGAAGATCACCTCAATCGGCTCGCCGAAAAAGTGAAGGGGTTTAAAGTCCACTAAGGTCTATCCTCCGATCTCCTTCACACCCTCGACCTTTCGTGATCGAGTGAGTCTCTTGTTGTATATTACTAAACATTCGAACCCGGTAGTAAGTGATTACCTCACTATCTTTACAACACCCACCGTCAGCGCCATCCCGTCGATCTTGTATGTCTCGACATAAACTCCAGCAGGGGGTGTATCCGCGACGAGATGGGTGGTGAGGGTCTCTGTACTGATATAGTTAGTCCAATCCTGCATAACATTAGCCAGGTCGCCCTCGGCTTGATAATATGTTGCGATGCGGTCTTCGATGTTGAAGCCGGCCTCTTTACGCATGGCTTGTATCCGTCGTACGACCTCGCGCGCCAGGCCTTCTGCACGCAACTCTGGTGTGAGAGTGGTATCGATCGCCACAGTGATCAGCTTATCAGCTGCAACTGCCAGGCCCGGGGCAGGCTGAGTCTGCACCAGGATCTCTGTTGGTGCCAGTTCGATGATATCGCCATCCACATGCAGGTTCAGCGGTAATCCATCTCGGACGTTTACTGCTGCTAATGTAGGATCGAGCGCCTCCAGGGCAGTGCGCACCTTTGGGAACCGCGCTCCGAACTTGGGCCCCAGGATTTTATTGTCGGGCATTACCTTATAGCGGATAAGTGTACTTGCATCTTTAATGAACTCAAGTGACTTGACATTCAATTCGTCGACGACGATAGCTATCAATTCCTCGCTCAGGCTGGCTTTGGCTGCATAAACGAGGACTTTAGATAGCGGTTGGCGAACTTTCAGGTTGGCTTCGCTGCGTGCACTTAACCCCAGGCTGGCGATACGGCGCGCCAGGGACATCTGCTCGAGCAGCTTCTCATCTACAAATGTCAGGTCGGCTTGAGGCCATTCACAGTGATGGATGCTTTCGTGGGCTTCCGGGTAAACTGAGCGTACCAAATTTTGGTACATCGTTTCGGCAACGAAGGGGGTGAAGGGGGCCAGCGTCTTGACCAGCTTCACCAAAACGTGGTACAGGGTGGCATAAGCAGCGTTTTTATCGGTATCCTGTTCGCTTTTCCAGAAGCGGCGGCGGCTGCGGCGAACATACCAGTTGGTCAGGTCATCGAGCAGACTATCGATCACCTGCGTAGCATTGTAGATGTCGGAAGCTTCCAGGTCTTCGGTCACTTCAGAGATCACCTGGTTCAGACGACCCAAGATCCAACGATCAAGCAGGTTCTCGCTGTGTGGGGTAGGTCCCTCAGGAGTACCCGGTGTCTGTTGAAATCCACCTTCTGGTGTCCATCCGTCAATCTTTGCATAGGTGATAAAGAAACTATAGACATTCCAGAGGGGGATGAGATATTGACGACGGACTTCATCGCCACCGGTGTAGCCGAAGAGGAGGTCGTTTTCAGGCTTGTGCTCGCAGAAGAGCCAGCGCATCACATCGCCCCCCATTTTGTCGGCGGCTTCGTTGAATTCGATGGCGTTACCCCAGCTCTTGTGCATTGGACGCCTGTCCTCAGCCAACAAGGTGGCGTAACCGAAATTTTGCAGGAAGGGAGGCG
>CAZPWU010000403.1:0-3106 GCA_964590325.1 uncultured Anaerolineaceae bacterium
CAATTTCCAGGAGATCCTGACAAGAGGCATCCAATGGGTGGCTAAGAGGATATGACCCCAGGATAGGAGAAACAGATGTCAACTGGAGTAAAAATCGCTATCATCGGGGCAGGCAGCGCTCAGTTCTCAGCCAGCATTGTGCGCGACCTGTGCGTCTGCCCCGGACTGCACGGCAGCCACGTAACCTTTATGGATGTTGACCAGCAACGACTGGATAGGGTGACACGCCTGGCAGAGCGCCTGTCAGGAGAGCTCAATGCGGATTTAACTTTCAACAAAACCACCAACCGTGACCAGGCGCTGGAGGGGGCTGACTTTGTTCTCAACACTGCTCAGGTGGGAGGCCACGCCTGGACCGAGGCGCAACGCAGTATGGCTGAGAAGCACGGCTACTACCGCGGGACACGTTTGCATGACTTCGGGCAGGCGATATTTTTCCTGGATGTGGCGCGTGATATGGAGCGCATCTGCCCGAACGCCTGGCTGATCCAATCCGCCAACCCGGTATTTGAGGGCTGTACCCTGATGACACGTGAAACGAAGGTGAAAGTGCTGGGTTTATGCCACGGTCATTATGGCTACCGAGATATTGCGCGTGTCCTGGGGCTGGAACTGGAGCATGTCTCCGCTCAAATGCCCGGATTTAACCACTGGATCTGGTTGACCGATTTCCTCTACGAGGGGAAAGACGCTTATCCGCTGATCGATGAATGGATTGAGAGCCGTGCGGAGGCTTATTGGGCTAAAGACGACTTCCATTATGCGGATAACCAGATGTCGCGGGCTGCCATCCACCAGTACAAGCTCTTTGGCCTGATGCCGATCGGCGATACACCGCGCATGGTAGGTTGGTGGTATCATACCGACCTGGAGACCAAGCAGCACTGGTATGGACACCTGGGCGGTTTTGATTCGGAGATCGGCTGGCAGCAGTATCTGGATGATATGAGCGAGAACGTGCGTTGGGTTGAGCGAGTGGCAATGGACGAGAGTAAACCCGTCAGCGCCACGATCAAACCAGAGCAGAGCGATGAGCAGATCGTGCCGATCATCAATGCCCTGGTCAATGATATCGAAGGTCTCTACCAGGTCAATATCCCCAACCGGAGCCAGGTCATTAAGGGTTTCCCTGAAGACCTGGTCATCGAATGCCGGGCAGTGGTCAGCGGGGCAGGGATCCGCGGCATTACTCAACCGCCGTTCCCGCCCAAACTGATGGCAGGGGCTATGATCCCTCGCTGGCACCATGCCGAGCTACTCGTAGAAGCGCTGCGCTCCCATGACCGCGATATGGCATTACTGTGTCTCCTGGCTGACCAGCGCACCCAAAGCCTGGAACAGGCCGAATCACTCCTGAATGAATGGCTGACTGATCCCCGCAATAAGGATGTGGCATGTCTTCTAGTGTAAACTCAACGTCTTCTGACCCGATGACACCGCGTGAGCGGCTGCTGACTGCGTTACGCTGCCAGGAGCCGGACCGTGTGCCGTTCCTGGAGTCTGTTGTCGATGAGCCAGTGGCTCTGGCCCTATTGGGGAAATCCATCCCTACGGACCTGACGGGGAGCGAATTGGGTATCGGCGAGGAGCCTGTATTTATCGGCACCCTGCTGGGCAGCCCTCGCTACGACCTGATGGATCTGGTCAATACCCTCGATCTGGATGGCTTTGGGATGTATCTGTTCTTACGCCATGAAGGCATCCAGAAAAAGATCAACGACCGCTACATGGTTGCCGGGGGGCGTATCAAGTCACGGGCCGACCTGAGACGCATCCACCTGCCCGATCCGGACGATCCCCGTCTGTATGAGCCTTACCGGCAGTTCATCCAGAAGTACAAAAGCTCAAACCGTGCCCTTTTCTGTTTCTCGAACCTGGGTTCTGACCCGGTTATCCTCGGTATGGGGTTCGAGACGTTTGCGATGGCGCTGTACGATGACTATTCGCTGATTGCCGATCTCTTCGATATGTACTGCGACTGGCAGGCGCGGGCAGTCCGGCATCTCTGTGAGCTGGACTTTGACTTCCTGTGGTTCGGTGATGACATCGCCTTCAAGACGGCGCCGTATGTTTCGCCGCGCATTTTCAGGGAGCTCTTCATGCCCCATTACCGTCAGGTGACTGGACAGATCTCCAAGCCCTGGATCTTTCATTCTGATGGCAACCTGATGCCTATTTTGGATGACCTGCTGCAGTTGGGGATGAGCGGGCTGCATCCTATTGAGCCCGGCGCGTTAGACCTGGGACTCCTCAAGCGACGCTATGGGCAGAACCTGTGCCTGGTGGGTCACATCAGCGTCGATACACTCAGCAGGGGAACACCTCAAGAGGTGGATAGCCTGGTCCGAAATGCTATCTATACAGCCGGTTCCGGGGGTGGCTACATCACCGGCAGCTCGAACAGCATCGCCTCGTATTGCCGCCCAGAAAACGTTCGGGCCATGCAGCAGGCGATCTTAAAGTACGGCTTGTATCCGATAAGGAGAGTTGAAAATAGTCTATGAATGCTCGAGAGCGTTTCCTGGCCACCCTGCGCTTCCAGCCTATCGATCGACCCTTCCGCTGGGAAACTTTTGGGATGTGGCCCGAAACCCTCGACCGCTGGTACCAGGAGAGCCTTGATGCCAGCCTCAAGCAGCCTCTCCCCGGCGACCAGGGGGCTATTTATTGTGATGAATACTTGCGTGTCCTGGTGCGTGGCTTTATGATGGACCGGGTGGACTATCTGCGCGATGTGGTGGTTAGCGGGTTTACTGAGACGCCGTTTTACCCGCCTTTCGAGCGCCGAGTCCTGGAGGATGATGGGCATACCCGTGTGGTCGAGGATACCGATGGTATCCTGAAGCGAGAGTTCTCCCGTTACAGCACCAGCTCCATGCCCCAATTCCTCAAGTATCCGGTCGCCAACCGGGATGATTTTATTCAGCTTCTACCCAGGCTGGATCCGGACCACCCCGGACGGCTGTCTACCCAATGGGCAGAGGTGTGTGCTTATTACGCCAGGCGTGGTTTCCCGGTGGGCTTCACAGTCTGCGGCGCTTTCGGCCATCCCCGCAATCTGTTTGGTGTAGAGAATTTATGTGTGGCTTACTACGAGCAGCCCACG
>CAZPWU010000404.1:0-3099 GCA_964590325.1 uncultured Anaerolineaceae bacterium
GACGAGCGGCCTGGATGGCCTGGCTGACGGCGCTACCAGCGTTCAAGCGGCTTTCGCGGATGCGGCGTTTTTGCTCGGGTGTCCAGCGCTTGGTGATGAGGGCCGCGAAGTTTTCGCCAGCCAGGCTTTCGCCGGCCAGGTTGACGATCGCACCGGCACCATCGACCAACTGCCCCCAGCCGGTCGGGGTGCGCCCATCCCAGGCGACGATCTGCACATTTGGGGGGATCACCCCGTGCTGTTTAGCGGGATTCCGGCTGAGCACGACCACTTCATGGCCATCCTGCACCAGGCTCCTGGTGAGAGCACGGCCGATCAGTCCGGTTCCACCGGTGATAACGACGCGCATAGCTATAAACCTCCTGTTGTTGAGAAACCCTGCCAGGGTATGTCTGTAGCGGTGTCCCTTTGTTAGAGATGCCGCGATGGGGCGATTCTACCGCGGATGATGAATAATGCGACCAGAAATGGCGATAAGACACCCAGGAAGGGCAGCAGCATGACGAGCTTGTATGCAGATTTTGTCCAGGGAAAGCGGCTCAGGGGAGAGGATTAGCTAACTTGGGTACTGCGACGGAGTCGCGGGCGTAAATGATAGTCTATGGGGCGGTAGTCTTGGCCCGGTAGAGGGCTCGATCCGCCATCTTTAAAAGCGTATCCGCATCGCGAGCATCGTCTGGGAACCCGGCAATCCCAAGGGAGATCGACGCCTGAATCAGGTTGGGCAGGTCGATTTTGATCTTGGCGACGGCCTGGCAAACTTTTTCAGCCACGATGGAGGCTGTGGGCAGGTCTGTCTCGGGCAGGATGATGGCAAATTCATCCCCTCCGTAACGTGCGATAAAATCAGTCTCTCGAACAGCAAACCGCAGGTTATCGGCGACTTCGCGCAGCACGATATCGCCAGCCGGGTGACCGTAGGTATCGTTGATGCCCTTGAACCCATCCAGGTCCATCATGAAGAGGGTGAAGGGGTGCTGGTAACGGGCTGCACGGCGTATTTCGTCTTCGATCCGCTCATCCAGGGCACGGCGGTTGGGCAGGCCGGTGAGCGAATCGGTACGCGCCTCCTGGATAACTAATGCGTGCAGCTGGGCATTGTGCAAGGCAGCGCCAGCGCGGCTGGCGAATAGGGTAGCAACCGCCACCTCCTCCTGGCTGAAGGAGTGGGGCTCATCCCAATAGACCACCAGGGCCCCCAAAGGATCCTCGGGTGACGGCAACTCGAAGGCAGCGTAGGCATGGATGTTTTCAATCACGATCAGGTCATGGATCGGACTCGAACGGGGGTCCTGCCAGGCATCTTCGACGATGTAATAGCTGCCACCGCGCAGGATGGTCGAGCCGGGTGCCCTGCGGATGCGGGTATTAAACCCATCTATGTAATGTTGAGACAGTCCGACCGAATGAAAACAAGCCATGGAGTCTACGTCGGGGCTATTCAAGTAAATTGCCGCCCGGTCGGATTTAAGCAGCTCGCGGGCACCATCGACTATAACCGGCAGCAAAGTGGCCTGGTCCAGACTGCCGGTCAGGCGTGAGACGTGCGAGACCAGCTTCTGTAGCAGGACGGCGCGTTGATGGGTTTCCTGGTGCAAGCCGGCGCGTGAGAGCACCAGGATGCCAACATCAACCGCTTGCTGGGCACGCTCGATCTCCTCAGCCGTGAAGCGGTGCGGCTTGTTATAGGCCACCAGCACGGCCCCCAGGAAATGATTGTCGGGATAGTTGAACAGCGGTAAGCCTAATAAAGAGTGGGCAGGGAAGTGCGCAGCGACTTTGGGGCTGATATAGGGCGAGTGGAAAACATCTTCTACAGCTAAGGGCGTCCTGCTGCTGCGGAGGCTCTCGGTGAGGTCCGGTTCGCCAGGATCAAACTGCATGTTGCGGAAGGATGCACTCAGCTTTCCGGAAGCGGCGGCAGGGATGACTTCCTTTTTCTGATCATCCCATAAGGTCAGGTAGCATCCGTCAGCCTCCAGCACATGACATAGCTGATCGGTGAGGGTTTGGTACAGCTCTGGCAGGTTGGTGTATCTCAAGCTGAGGCGGGTGAGCTGGTGCAGATGGTCTAAAAAGATACGCTGCGAATCGACGTCAGCCCAGGAACGGCGCAAGCGATGGGATAGGCTGTACACGACGAAACCGTTCAGCATCATCATGCCAACGTAGAGGGCCTCACTGGTACGCAGGGTGAACGGTTGGATAGTGGACATATCGACCACGAGGCCGGGGGAGAACGGAGAGATTACACCCGCTAAGGTGGCCTCGGTCAGACCGATGAAAAGCCCTGAGGAGACCAGGATAATGACAATTAATGCATTGAGTGGGAAAAAGGTAGCCAGCGCGCCGGTATATAGCAGGTAAAAGATCGTGACCGGGTTAAACGAGCCGCCGGATACATAGATCCCGAAAGTGATTAATATCAAATCGATACAGGTGTGCAGGTATAGCAGGATATGCAGGTGGCGGTAGCGCCATTCCGGTGATCTGGCTTGATTGCTCTGAAGGCGCGCATACGAGAGACGGAAGAAGATATTGGTTACGGCAGCCGTGGCGATCACACCCAGACTGGACCAAAAAACCAGCGGCTTGATTTTAAAGACGGATGTCAGCAGAAGAGCCGTTGCTAAAATTATAAGTCCGACCCAACGGGTGATGCTATGCCGCCGGGCCTGGGAGAGGATGTATTCCAGGTTGGTTGTCGAAGTTAAAGTATTGCTCATCCTGATAGTCCAGGCAAGGTCATATTTGAGGTATTATATTATACTTAACGATGAAATCCTTATCAATAAGTTGACGAAGCTGTTAGGTGCATGTTAGAATTCTCTTGTTTAATGCCCCCATCGTCTAGAGGCCCAGGACGCGGCCCTCTCAAGGCCAAAACAGGGGTTCGAATCCCCTTGGGGGCACTCTCTATATCTATAATAATCACGTTGAGATGGAAGAAGCTGCCACGCGCGAACAGCGCCGCCGGCAGCTTCGATCCGTTTAAGCGGCAGGAATGTGACCGACGCAACCAGGAAATCTATACGCTGCACTAGCAGGGCATGACGGTGCGCGAGCTGTCGCAGAGGTTTGGCTTATCCGAGAAGCGGG
>CAZPWU010000405.1:0-3090 GCA_964590325.1 uncultured Anaerolineaceae bacterium
CCCGGGTCGTTATGAAGACCGGTTGACTCAAGGAGAAAGAAATGGTGGAGAGGATGGACGAGATGCAGTTCTTCGACGCTAACGCCTTTTTTGGTTTACCCATGAAGGCCAGCCTGGCACCCATACCGACCGCGCAAGGTTTTCTGGAGGAGATGGAGCGTGCCGGCATCGGACGGGCTCTGGTCTGGCACATCGCCCAGCACGACGCCTCCCCTCAGCTCGGCAACCAGCTCCTGAGCGAGGCGATCCAACCGCACGCGTGCCTGTGGGGCTGTTGGACGATCATGCCCAACCAGGCGAAAGAGTTCCCACCACCGCAGCGCTTCTTTGAAGAGATGAAAGCAGCCAGGATCGCCGCTCTGCGTGTTTTCCCGGTGGCGCACCGCTTCCTGCTCAATGCAGTATCGATGGGGCAGTGGTTGGAGCCGATGGTTGAGCGGCACATCCCGCTGTTCATATCGGTCAAGCGCGGCGCGGGCTGGCAGGAGGTCTATTCGATCCTGGCTGAGTTCCCCGACCTGGTGTGCGTCATCTGCGACCACGGCTGCTGGGGGATGGACCGCATGTTCCGCCCGTTGCTGGAGCGCTACCCGAACGTCTACATCGACACAGCCCAATACTTCCTGGACGGCGGGATCGAGGCGCTGGTGACAGACTACGGGGCCGGGCGCATCCTGTTCGGGAGCGGTTTCCCCGAGTCGTACTTCGGCGGGATGATGATGGTGATCAAACATGCCAGGATACCGGATGAGGCCAAAGCGGATATCGCCAGCCGGAACCTGGAACGCCTGCTCGCGGAGGTGCAGCTATGATCGGGACATCTCAACTGGCAGTTGAATTTTGGGAATTCGGGAAATCGGACTCCTGTCCCATCTACGATATGCACGGGCACATGGGCACCTACGCGCCCATCTTTTTCCCGCGCGCCGAGGCAGCCGCCATGATCGGCACGATGGATGAGTGTGGGGTGAAGCTGCTGGTCTTCTCCCATCATCATGCGCTGTTCGCCCCAGACGTGGGCAACCGCGCCAGCCTGGATGCGGCGCGCCGGTACCCGGAGCGGTTGAAGGCCTACTGCGCGATCAACCCCAACTACCCGGATATCATCCGGCAGGACCTGGAGAGCTTCGAGCAGAACCGGGATGCGTACGTGGGGTTCAAGTTCCTGTCCGATTATCACGAGTTCCCGGTCACCGACGAGCGCTACCGCCCGGCGTGGGAATATGCTGACGAGCACGAGCTGCTGCTGCTGATGCACACCTGGGGTAAGAGCCCTTATGACGGCGCGGCGGTGGTGCGCCAGGCAGCCGAGCGCTATCCCCGTGTTAAATTGCTGCTGGGTCACTCGATCCACGACGATTGGCAGGCGGCAGTACGGCTGGCGCAGGATTTCCCCAATATTTACCTGGAGCTGACTGCCATATTCGACGACCGCGGTGTGATCGAGATGTATGTCAACGAAGCCGGCTCGGAGCGCATGCTGTTCGGCACAGACCTGCCCTGGTTCGACCAGCACCATGCCGTGGGTGCGCTGCTCTCGGCGCAGATCAGTGATGAGGATCGGCACAATATTTGCCATCGCAACGCCGAGAAATTATTGGCTCCGTTTATAAACTAACCGTGTCGCTGCGAGGGTCCTTTTGAGGTGTCATTGCGAGCGTTCTTCGCGAAGCAATCTCGATGCCTGACGAAAAAGAGCGATTGCTTCGTCGTCGGCAGCACTCTTGCCGCCTCCTCGCAAAGACATGGGCTTTGAGGCGCAAGGACATACGAAAAGTAAGGATAAATTAAGAGGAGGACCCTATGGCTAATCTCGAATCTGATCATGACACCCTTGCCATCCACGGCGGGAAACCCGCCAAAACCAGGCCTTCCCCGCCCATGTTCCCGGGTGGGATGGCGATCGGTGAGGAGGAGGAGCAGGCTGTCCTGGAAGTGATCCGCTCCAGGCGGCTGTTCCGCTATTACGGCCCTGAGCCGGGACCGTCGAAGGTCGATGAGCTGGAGCAGGCGTTCGCCGCTCACCTCGGGGTGCGGCATGCCCTGGCGGTCACATCCGGCACGGCGGCGCTGGTGTGCGGTCTGCAGGGTGCCGGCGTCGGTCCGGTCGACGAGGTGATCATCCCGGCCTATACCTGGATCGCCTCGGCGTCAGCCGTGCTGGCGGTGGGGGGTGTGCCGGTGCTGGCGGAGGTCGACGGAAGCCTGACGCTGGACCCGGCGGATGTCGAGCGGAAGATCTCCCCGTATACCCAAGCGGTCATGCCGGTGCACATGCGCGGCGTGCCCTGCCGGATGGATGCGCTGCTGGAGGTGGCTCATCAGCACGGCTTGAAGGTCGTCGAGGATGTGGCCCAGGCGGACGGGGCCAGCTACAAGGGCCGCCGGCTGGGGGCATGGGGCGATGTGGGGTGCTTCAGCCTGCAGTTCAATAAGATCATTACCTCCGGTGAAGGCGGCATGGTCAGCATGGATGACGAGACCATCTGGAAACGGGCGCTCCAATACCACGATGTGATCGGTGGGATACGCAATGGGTTCGCGGCTGAGGAGATTCTGTGGGGGGTCAACTTCCGCATGCCGGAGCTGCTGGCAGCGGTGATGCTGGTGCAGTTGCGCCGCCTGGATGGGCTGCTGGCAGCCATGCGCCTCCGCAAGCAGATGCTGGTCAGCGGGATCGAGCCGACCCTGCGCGAGAAGGGCATCCTCCTGCAAGAGATCCCCGACCCGCAGGGTGATGCGTCGGTAGCCCTGATCTTCTTCATGGACACCCCCTCCCTGGCCGGTGAGGTAGCCCGGGCGCTGGATGCTGAGGCCATCGAGGCGTCTGTCATTTATGAGCCGGAGCGGATGGACTACCACATCTACACTCACTGGGTGCCGGTCGTCAACAAACGGACATGGACGGCGGAGGGCGGGCCGTGGCGCTGGGCAAAGCGGTCGCCGGATTACTCGCCGCAGGCGTGCCCGCGCACGCTGGACCTGTTGGGACGGGCTGTTCACTTAAACATAAGTCCGTTATTGACCAATGACGATATCGAAGAGACGATCGATGGGCTGCGCAAGGTGTTCAAGGCGCTGGCGTGAAGC
>CAZPWU010000406.1:0-3072 GCA_964590325.1 uncultured Anaerolineaceae bacterium
ATCTCTTCGGACATAGTCTTGATACCCCTGGAATGAGAGAGAGATTAGACATACCCATATGTTCAATATTATTATATGTCGCTGCCGCTGTAAGTCAAGACCCGGACCAGCAGGCGTGGAAATTGCCATACCAGCCTGCGTTCCAACTGCTTGAAGGTCAGGTCCCCCCGTAAAACGCTGAAGACAGCTTCCTGGATCAGCCTGCTCCGGCTCAGCATGATGGAGCAGAGTCCCGGGAGCCGATAGACCAGCCCTGCGAAGTGGTGAGCATGGTTAAACTGCCTGACGATCTCGGCGTTGACGCGGGCGGTATAACGGCCCAACTCCATTGGGCCAACCTCGAGGGCAAGGCCTATTGCGTCTGCAGCCATCCGGGCGCTGGCGATGGCGTAAGAGATGCCTTCCCCTTCGCTTAGATTCCCCCTTCCTTGGGTTTGAGGGTGGACACCCCCACCCCCGGATCCTTCCCTGGCTGCGTGAAGGGGAGAAAGAACGATTTTTTTGATGAAAAGGGTGGGCGAGAGTCATCCCTGTTGCCAGAGGGTGAGGTTCTCAGGCTGGTGATAAAATACAAGGAAGAGAGGCGCATCATGGGTCATTTTATCCTCAGCGCATTTGGGGACGAGATATCTCCCCACCTGGATGAGCAGGTCCAGATCCTCAAGGCGCACGGCATCAGTCACCTGGAGTTCCGGAATCTTGAGAACCAGGTTATCATCGATTACTCACTCCCGCAGGTTAAGGAAATTTACCGGCGATTAGCCGACCTGGGCATTGCCGTCTCTGCCCTGGGGTCACCGATCGGCAAGATCGCTGTCACTGACCCGTTTCCCTCACACCTGGAGCGCTTCAAAAAGGCGTTGGCGGTGGCGGATGCGCTGCACACCCGTTATATCCGCATGTTCAGCTTTTACGTCCCTGCCGGTGCGGACCCGGCGCTTTACCGGGACGAGGTCCTGGAGCGTTGGGGTCAGTTCATCGCCACGACCGAGGGGACAGACTTCATCCTGCTGCATGAGAACGAAAAGGCGATCTACGGCGATACTGCCGGGCGATGCCTGGATCTGCTGCAAACTTTAAATAGCGAGCGTGTCAAGGCTGTGTTTGACCCGGCCAATTTCGTGCAGTGCGGCGAGCAGACTTATCCCTATGCATTGTCGTTATTAAGAAAGCATGTGGTATACCTGCACATCAAAGATGCGCTTTATAAAGACCAATCGGTCGTACCGGCCGGGTGCGGGGACGCTAAAATAAGAGAAATCCTTCAGTGCCTGGAACAGGACGGATTCAGTGGTTTTCTTTCCATCGAGCCGCACCTGGATAACAGCCTCCCCGGTGGCGGTCCTGAGCGGTTCGCCGTCGCCGTTAATGCACTCAAAGACATCCTGATTACTCTACATAAAGACAATGAGGCACACAAATCATGAATGAGATATTGAATTTTGCCATCGTCGGCTGTGGGGTGATTGCCCCCACTCACGCCCGTTGTATTGCCGAGCTGACCGGCACGAAGCTGACCGCCGTCTGCGACGTGGTCGAGGCCAGGGCGCGCCGGCTCGTGGAGACTTACCCGGCGGACGTCTATACGGATTACACGGAGATGCTCAAGCGCGACGACATCGAAGTGGTCAACGTCACTACACCGAGCGGGATGCACGCCGATGTCGGTATCGCCGCGGCGCAGGCCGGCAAGCACGTCATCGTTGAAAAGCCGATGGATGTTTCCCTACCGAAGGCCGATGCCCTGATCGAGGCATGCAGGGAGGCGGATGTCAGGCTGAGCGTTATCTCCCAGCACCGCTTCGATCCGGCGGTTATCGAGCTGAAGCAAGCCGTACTCACCAACAAACTGGGGCAGTTAAATTTCGGCGGCGCGCACACCAAGTGGTACCGCACCCAGGAGTATTATGATAGCGATGCCTGGCGTGGCACCTGGGCGCTAGACGGCGGCGGCGCTCTGATCAACCAGTCCATCCACTATGTGGACCTGCTACAGTACATTATGGGACCGGTAGCAGAGATCTACGCCTACTCCGCATGCCGCGCTCACGAGCGGATCGAGGTGGAAGATATCGCCGTGGCAGCCGTCAGGTTCAGGTCTGGGGCACTCGGTCTCATCGAAGGTAATACGGCGGCTTACCCAGGTCTGTGCGCCCGCCTGGACATCTACGGGACGGACGGCAGCGTCGTCATCGAGAACGACCTGGTCAAAGAGTGGCATCTGCGCAGCGGTGAGGCCTGCCCGGCTGAGGCGGGGGCGGGGCAAGTGATCGTTGGGACCTCCAGCGCCGATATCTGGCACCTCTCGCACCGCTGGCAAATCCAAGACATGGTCCAAGCAATCCGTGAGCACCGCCAGCCGCTGGTAGACGGGGTGGAGGGCCGCAAGCCTCTGGAGATCATCCTGGCCATCTATGAATCCGCCCGTACCGGGAAAGCCGTCTCCCTTGGGGATTAACCGGCAGCGCTGGCTGATTTTAGCCCTGCTGGGATTGGTTGATTTAATCGTGCTGGCGCTGTTCGGCGCCCTGGTATTGCCCGGCTGGTTATCTCTACGGGCAAAAGCAACCCTATTGCCATCCCCCACCCTTGTGCAGACCTCGCTCCAGGATGAGATCGTCAACTCGCCCTCTCCCCCTTTACCTTCCCTATCCCCTAGTCCCTTCGAGCCAACTGACACGCCGATCCCACTCTCTCCTTCGCCCACTGCGAGCAGCAGTATCACTGCCACCTGTGTGATCACTGCCTCAGGGGGGCTGGGCAGCGAGATCTACGATATTGTTCAAGGTATGCCCGGACCGGATTCTAATGGGATGGTGATACCCACTGATGCCCAGATGGCGACCTGGGAGACCCTGGTCAAAGCCATCGCGGACGGCGACCGGGTGGCTGCATGCAACCTGATCCAAGGCAACGGCTTCCCCTACCACCTGGTCCATTTCACCGATGTGCGCGATAACAATGCCAGCTATTGGATCTTGAAGGAGGACGCACCGGTCTCTGTCGGTTGGGGCACTACCGTGATCCGTGTCGGAGGGGTCTTCACCGATGTGGTGGCGGAGGTGCCTCATC
>CAZPWU010000407.1:0-3064 GCA_964590325.1 uncultured Anaerolineaceae bacterium
TCCGCGTTTGCTTCAGCAACCCGGCGGCGTACATCAGGCTCAGTCAGGCCGGTAAACAGGATGATCTTGATATTTGGGTTGCGCTTCCTGATCCTCCCAACAAGCTCTAGCCCAGACATACCCGGCAAGCGCACGTCCGTTACCAGTAGGTCGACAGATTGGTGGGATGCCACCAGCAAGGCCTCCTCTGCTGAGCGTATCTCCACAACCTCGAAATCCCGCCCCAGAGTCTTCAGCCACTCGGCGAACATTCGCCTGACTTCAAAGAGGTCGTCCAGGATTAGAATGCGATACTTTGCCATATTATGAAAGATAACGACTTTACTCGACGCGCCAGCAAGCCACCGAATGACCAGCGCTGACTTCCCGGAATGTGGGCTCTTCGATCGCACATTGCGCCATGGCTACCGGGCAGCGCGGATGGAAACGGCAGCCCTGGGGTGGGTTTAAGGGGCTGGGCACATCGCCTTGCAGGATGATGCGCTCACGCTTGATCGTCGGATCCGGGATGGGGATAGCGGACATCAAAGCCTGCGTGTACGGATGCAGCGGGTTGCGGAATAGCTCATCCCGATCGGTCATTTCAACCATCTTACCCAGGTACATCACTGCAACGCGGTCTGAGATATGCTCAACCACGCTCAGATTGTGAGCGATAAAGAGATACGTGAGGCCAAACTCGCGCTGCAAATCCTTGAGGATGTTGAGCACCTGGGATTGGATGGAGACATCCAGAGCCGAGACAGGCTCGTCTGCTACGATGAACTTCGGGCGCAGCGCCAGGGCGCGGGCGATGCCAATGCGTTGGCGCTGACCGCCTGAAAACTCATGTGGGTAGCGACGAGCATGATAATCCTCCAATCCTACCTTGCGCAGCATCTCGATCACGACCCCAAAGCGTTCTTTGGGAGACCCAAGGTTATGGATCTTTAATCCCTCGGCAATGGATTCGCCGATCGGCATGCGCGGGTCCAGCGAGGCGTAAGGGTCCTGGAAGATGATCTGCATGTTCCGGCGCATGGCCTTAAGCTCATGGCCGCGCAGGCCGAAGACATCCACCCCTTCGAACTGCACCTGTCCGGAGGTGGGTTCCGTCAGACGCAGCATTGTCCGGCCAACCGTAGTCTTGCCACAGCCCGACTCCCCCACCAGCCCGACCGTTTCACCCTCACGAACAGTGAAGCTGACATCATCAACGGCCTGTACCCAGGCTCTGACGCGCTGTAAGATACCGCCGCGTACCGGGAAGTACTTGACTAAATTCTCCACCTGGACCAAATCCCACTTACCATCCTCAGGTTTATTATTTTCCTTTGTCATGAACTCTTCTTTCATGAATCGCCTCACAAGGAGTGATTATCAGAACGTCCGGGCACTCATCCCTCAAGGATAGAAGGCGTCGAATATGTTCTGATAACTCTCATATAATTATAACCATTACACAACCTTTATAGGTGCATTATGCCCCTTCGACTCAAGGCTCTGATAGAGCCAGCACCGCACAACATGATTTGGAACGGCAGGCAACAAATCGGGCTCTATTTCGGTACAGATCGTCAGCTGGTGCTCCACCCGGGCCCGGCAGCGCGGTGCAAACCGGCAGCCCGGCGGCAGGTTGATCAGGTTAGGCACAGAGCCTGGAATCACATCCAGCACGTCTTTCACCTTCCCCAAGACAGGAATAGAATCCATCAGGCCTTGGGTATAGGGATGGAGGGGTTTTGCAAAGAGCGTTCGGACATTGGCCTGCTCAACGATCCGGCCAGCGTACATCACCGCTACCCGGTCAGCCATCTCAGCAATGACCCCCAGATCATGGGTGATTAGGACCACTGAAGTGCCCATACGGTTGCGCAAATCACGCATCAGGTCCAGGATTTGGGCTTGAATGGTCACATCCAGAGCAGTGGTCGGCTCGTCAGCGAGCAGCAGTTGAGGGTTGAGCGCCAGGGCCATGGCGATCATTACCCGCTGCGCCTGCCCGCCCGACATCTCATGGGGATAGGCATGCGCCTTCTTATCTGCGTCAGGGATCCTAACCAGGCGCAGCAGCTCAACGGCCTTCTGCCAGCATTCCTCCTTGCCCATATTCTGGTGGATCTGTAAGACTTCAGCCACCTGGTCACCCACTTTAAAGACCGGGTTCAGGCTCGATTGAGGCTGCTGGAAGATCATCGATATGCGGTTGCCGCGCATGTGCACCATTTCAGCTTCAGAGAGCTTAAGCAAGTCCTTACCTTCAAATAAGATTGCCCCATCGATGATTTTGCCTGGAACGCCGACCAGGCGCATGATCGAAAAAGAGGTCACGCTCTTACCGCATCCGGATTCGCCGACTAAACCCAAAACCTCGCCGGGAAATACGACAAAGTCAACGCCGTCAACGGCTTTGACGATGCCATCTTCGGTGTAGAAGTAAGTTTTGAGGTCCTGTACCTCGAGCAGTGGTTGAGTGGATTTATCGGTCACAGATTCCTCTCGTTATTGGTTGATTTTAATTCACCTGAATTATAATTTAAGGCGCGGGTCCAGCGCATCGCGCAGACCGTCGCCGATAAAGTTAATTGTAAGAGCGCAGATGAAGATGGGCGTACCAGATACCAATGGAAGCCACGGGTGTTGGAACATATAGCTCTGAGCGGCGGATAGCATATTGCCCCAGGTGGGCGTAGGATCTTGAATACCGAAGCCCAAGAAACTGAGCGCCGCCTCCAAAATAATAAAACCGCCCAACCCCAGGCTGGCGCTTACGATCATCGGGGCCAGTGCGTTGGGGATCAAATGGCTGAGGATAATGCTCGCATTCGAAGCTCCCATAGCACGCGAAGCCTCGATAAATGGCTGCTCTTTAACCGAGAGCACCATACCGCGCATCAGACGCGAATCGCCCATCCAGTTCAGCCCGGCCAAAACGATAATCAACAGAAACACCTGGGTGGCATCGCGCGGCTGGATGAGCAGCAGCTTGGCCAGGATGTTTTTCGCCACGTCAGGCACCGGGATCGCCTCTTGATTTTGGATCACCAAAGACGAAATAATCAATAGCAGAGGCAGGGATGGTATG
>CAZPWU010000408.1:0-3062 GCA_964590325.1 uncultured Anaerolineaceae bacterium
AATCTATAAAGACATGACATTTGTAGGCATCTAGCTCGACATACAAGCCTTTCTCATAAAGCTCACGATTCTGCCGTAAATACTCCAACCCAGTGATGTGATCCCGGAAAATACAATAAGAGTTTTCATTGTTCTCCAGGCCTAATCCCTCGCCAAGGCATTTCTGTACCAGGATTCGCTCGCTGCCCTGACCAGCCTTTAGTATGTAAGCAGCCGAAGTGCGGATCCAACCTTTTGCGGTTGCAAATTTATTATGATAAATAACCAATGACCGCTCGTTATCAGCCCGGTTTGAGTAAGCAAACACATCTTCATTTACACTTCCCTCTGGGGTGAAGAAATCATAAAGAAGGAAGTCCTTGACCTCTGCAAACAGATAGCGGTGTCGCACGATAGGGAAAATTTCTCGTTCATGTCGTTCTACAAGGTAAGTATCAGGATATTCGTCCCAATAGGCACGTCGATATTCCATCCCATACTTTTCGGTGAACCCTTCGATCTGACCATGCCCGAACATCGGTAGTCCGGGCATCGTTGCCATCATCGTGCAAATGCCAAAATACTTATCACTCTTACCGAACTGATCAACGGCGGTACGTTCGTCAGGGTTATTCATAAAATTAACATAACGCTTCAGGATCTCCGGGTCAAATTCCATCGTATTCTTGATAACCAGGCGATATTCAGCATTTTTTTCGTCTCGCAGCATATTCATAAAAGCGCTGTTGTAAACTCGGTGCATTCCCAAAGTGCGCACAAAATAACCTTCCATTAACCAGAAGGCCTCAGCCAGTAATAATGTATCAGGCACTTCCTGAGCGACGCGGTCCACAACCTCTCGCCAAAACTCGACTGGCATAGTCGAATCTAGCTGCTCTTTTGTCAGACCGAACTCGGCTCGGGATGGGATTGCGCCACCGGTGCCAGGTTCAGGGAACCAGAGACGTTGATAGTGCTTCTTCGCCAATGTCATAGCAGCATCGAAGCGTATGATGGGGAATTTACGTGCCACCTGCAAAATTGATTGGATGACGGCCTCACGGACTTCGGGTTTAAGATAATTTAATTGCGCAGTATCGTTCCAGGGCATGGAGGTCCCGTCATTGCCATGATAAATATATTTTGAACTGCCGGTCCAGTTGTCTACCCGTTTAAAAACAACTGCTGCGTCGGTATTGTTGTAATAATGATCTTCTATATATATTCCCGCTCGCTGGTCCCAGGAAAAGTTTGGGCCATTGAAAGTATATGAAGGAAATGGGCTGTAATCCAAGCCAATAAACCAATCGGGGTGTTCGATCACCCAGCGGGAGTCGATGCCCATATGGTTAGGAACCATATCCGATGCCATGCGGATGCCTCGCCTCCAGGCTCGGTCGCGTAACTGCTGGAAGGCAGCTTCACCGCCTAAGTCACTGGCAATCTGGTAATCGAATATGGAATAAGCTGAAGCAACCGCCTCTGGATTACCCCGTAGTTGCTTTATTCGTTTAGAGGCTGCACTACGTTCCCAGAGACCGATTAACCATAATCCCGTAAACCCCCAGCGGGTAAGGGTTTCGAGTTCCTCATCAGGGATTGCATCAAGGGTATTAATAGGCCGATGGTATTTCTTAGAGAGCTGGTCCAGCCAAACATAAGCGTTTTTCGCTATAAGCACCAGTCGCGGCATCCATTCTTTATCTGGGCTGAAGCGTTCCACTTCCAACTCCATGCCTGTAAAATCATAGACACGTGCTGGGCCCGGACCTAAGAATATAGCTTTCTCTTCCTCGCGGATCAAATCGAGGCTGCTGAGCAGACGGTAGAGATATCTGCCTAGAAGATATCCCCAATGCTGACGGATGAATTCCAATTGCCCGTTGAGTGAGTGAGGTACGGCAACTGCTGGGCTGCGGAGCATATCCACCAGGTTTTGGTTCTTGGGTCCAAACGGTGGGATAGTATCAAAAAACTTGTGCAGACTTGGGATGATTTGACGATAGACAGATTCTTTGTCTAGCGTTTTATCATCGAACAATTCCATAAATGGTGAGAAAGCCAGGTTGGCATTTGCCAGCCACAATACAAGCATTTCTTCTAATGCGATCTGGCGATTGGGAATACCGTTCGTCACACCACTCATATATTCATCTAGAGATATCTGCCGCCGATAAACTCCTAAAGGTGGAAATTCCTCACAAAATTTTCGCAATGCATTGTTAACGACCTCTTTGTCCAAATCTTCGTAAAGCCAGGCGAGGGCTTTTTGCATCGTATTGGGATCAACCTGTTTACGATAAAGCTCAACGACGAGGTGAAGGATCTCGTCAATCAACCCCATTGCATTAATCTGACCGGCTCGTATGGCTTGCTCTGGAAAATTAACCAGGTCGCGTTTTTGGTTGATTTTTTGAGCAAACAGTCGCGCGGAGTGGAAATTGGCAAATATGACATTTCCACTAAATGAGAAGAGTGCTCCGTCAAATTGGTAACGATCACGTGCTTTGCGCGAAATATGGAATTCCATTAGATGTAGTCCAATTTTATGCATAATCCCTCACGACGAACCTGTTATCAGAAGGGCGGTAGTTATAAGTTCCCCAATCTAAATAAGGCCACAAAAGATATCCGGAATAGCCAGCTTGCACAAATGACGCTGGATTATTTCGACGCACACCTCGGCCAGATACAGATAAATCCACATCGAGAAGGGCTGTCCAATGTTGAGTGGCTCTTGCTCCACTAGA
This sequence comes from uncultured Anaerolineaceae bacterium, assembly GCA_964590325.1. Taxonomy (GTDB): domain Bacteria; phylum Chloroflexota; class Anaerolineae; order Anaerolineales; family UBA4823; genus CAZPWU01. Next base: position 2,730 of record CAZPWU010000408.1, read on the forward strand.
TTCTTCAGCTTTTCTCTCCAGAGAACTGAGAATACCACACCCTACATTGGCTCCACCCGGATAAGTGATTCATTGTATTGCGTTTATGGTGAACAGGAATTGGTTGTAAATTGCTGGGACAGCCAAATTTTGTAATGGAGCATTGCTGATTTGCTAAGAGGCCAATATGCCTCGCGAGTCGGAGGTGCGCCAGCTAAGAATATATGCTGACCACTTTTGTACTTTCCTACTAATAAACCTCGTCTTGCCAAATATATAGAATATTCTGGGGTATCGTGCGACCGCACTCTATTGTAAGCATCCTTCTGGAAAGTTATTATTCCACCAGTTGAT
>CAZPWU010000409.1:0-3061 GCA_964590325.1 uncultured Anaerolineaceae bacterium
GGATTGAGTTTTTTGGTGATGAGATTGAGACGTTGCGAGCCTTTGATCCCGCTACCCAACGCACAATTAAGGCGCAGGAACGATTGCTGGTCACCCCAGCGCGCGAATATCTCGTTAAACCATCGAGTGCAGAAATTCCAGGGATTACAGATAATTCTGAGAGTTTATCCGAATTTTTTATTCCCCTTATACATCCAACCCCTGCATGCTTATTGGATTACCTGCCTCGCCAGGCGCTTGTTATGATTGATGATCTACAGACGTTGCGGGACGCAGTCGGGGAGATAGAAGAACAGGCTGTCGGCTTACGCCGTGATTATATCGATGAGGGTATCTTGCCGGAAGATTTTCCTGTACCCTATCTATCCTGGGCTGAGATCGATGATGAACTATCGGGACTCACCACCCTGGAGCTAGGACCATCATCCTCTCTCGATGAGTCAGACCTGGCTCTAAAATTCAATCCTGGACCTCGATTTGGGGGGCGTCTAAAACCGCTCACTGACCATCTTGTTGATCGGCTGGCGGCGGGGGAACCAACTTTTATTGTTTCACGTCAGTGCGCTCGCCTCCAAGAGCTTTGGTCAGAGAGGTCAATTAATCAATCTCCTGCCATGCCTACATTTGTTGAAGGAAGCCTGGCCGAAGGCTGGACCTTTTTACCCCCTTCAGGCCCACCACTGCACCTGCTTACAGATGGTGAGATTTTTGGTTGGAGACGACCCGAACCGCGCCAACGCCACCGTCCTGTAGCTGAAGCACCCGAAGCTGCTTATGCCGACCTGCAAATCAGCGATTGGGTGGTGCATGTGGACCACGGCATTGGGCGTTATGCTGGACTGGTGCGCCGTGCGGTGGATGGTATCGAACGGGAGTACCTGGCTGTTGAATACGCAGAGGGTGACCAACTCTATGTCCCGGTCTATCAAGCTGATCGTCTAACACGCTATGTTGGCCCTGATAATCGTACGCCTTCTCTAACCCGGCTGGGAGGTGTGGAATGGCGTAACGCAAAATCCCGGGTGAAGGAAGCTGTTGAGGAGGTCGCCCAAGATCTATTAGACTTATACGCCAGGCGTCAGATCGTTCAGGGTCTATCCTTTGGGACCGATACTCCCTGGCAACAAGAGCTGGAAGCCAGTTTCCCGTATATCGAAACTCCCGATCAGACACGCGTGATTGCTGAAGTAAAACGTGATATGGAAAACTTTCGTCCTATGGACCGCCTGATCTGCGGTGATGTGGGATATGGCAAAACTGAGGTTGCCTTACGTGCGGCATTTAAAGCTGTAATGGATAGCAAACAGGTGGCTGTGTTAGTCCCTACCACAATCCTGGCTCAGCAACATTACCATACTTTCCGCGAACGGCTGGCAGCATTCCCGGTCGAGGTTGAGATGCTCTCACGGTTCCGCACACCTCAGCAGCAGCGGGATATACTAAATCGTTTAGACCGAGGAAAAATCGATATTATCATTGGTACACATCGCCTGATCCAGGGTGATATCAAATTTAAGGACTTAGGTTTGTTGATCATCGATGAAGAACAACGCTTTGGAGTTACCCATAAGGAAACACTCAAGCGATTACGTACTGAGGTGGACGTACTGACCCTGACCGCAACGCCTATTCCGCGTACGCTCTATATGGCTCTCACTGGTGTGCGTGATATTTCAACAATAAACACACCGCCTGAAGAGCGCTTGCCTATCGTCACTCACGTTGGACCTTATTCTCAGCGGTTGGTCAGGCAGGCGATCTTGCGCGAGCTTGAACGTGGTGGTCAGGTATTTTTCGTCCACAACCGTGTGCAAACGATTAATGCCATGCGGGCCCACCTCGAAAAACTGGTGCCTGAAGCGCGTATTAGTGTCGCCCATGGTCAAATGCCCGAGGAAGATCTATCGCGGCGGATGGATGAGTTTACCTCTAATGAAATCGATATCTTATTAACCACCTCAATTATCGAGTCCGGCCTGGATATCCCGAATGCCAATACCCTGATTGTTGACCGTGCGGATACCTTTGGGTTAGCGCAGCTGTACCAGCTGCGAGGCCGTGTCGGGCGTGGCGCCCAGCGAGCTTATGCTTATTTCTTCAGGCATCGCCGACGACTGCCGACCCTTGAAGGTCGCCAACGGCTGGAAACTATCGCTGAGAATACCCAATTGGGCGCGGGTTATTCGATCGCCATGCGTGACCTTGAAATTCGCGGGGCAGGTGATATCCTGGGAACTCGCCAGCATGGTCACATTGCAGCGGTTGGTTTTCATCTGTATACGCGCCTCTTAGCGGATGCCGTCCGTCGAATGCGGAAAGGATCCCAACAACCTCAATCCTTTAAAGAACTGCTCATGCCTCAGGAAATACGCCAACCGGTCAGTGTAGACCTGCCCATGACTATCGGTTTACCGGCGGATTATGTCGCTGATCAAGACGTGCGTCTACGCCTGTATCGCCGTATCGCAGATGTGAACACTCTCCCAGACATTGATGCTCTGGCTGGAGAGTTCGCCGACCGTTTTGGTCCGTTACCTGACGAGGTACGACACCTGTTCTACCAGATGAAGGTAAAATTACTAGCCGAAAAGGGAGGTTTAGCTTCTGTAAGTGTAGAAAACGGTCAGCTTGTGCTGCGTTTTCCGCCTTTACCCGAGGGGATGAACGCGCGACCATTGCCTGACTTAGGGCCCGAAGTACGGCGTGGCAAGAATGCTCTTTGGCTTCATTACTCAGACCAGCTAGACTGGCCCGATCAGTTATTGGCAGTGCTAGATAGGTTGGTATCAACGTGAAAACCATCGTAGTCGCCTCTACAAACCCGGTCAAGGTACAAGCCACGCTTAACGCCTTTAATCGGACATTATCGGATGAACGATACACAGCAAAGACCGTATCGGTCCATTCGGGGGTCAGAGAGCAGCCACTCTCCAGCCAGGAGACTATCCAGGGTGCGTTAAACCGTGCCCAGAATGCTGCGGTTGAGATGCCTGGGGCGGATTATTGGGTAGGGATTGAAGGGGGTGTAGAGGAAACCGAAGGTGATTTAGCTGCATTCGCC
>CAZPWU010000410.1:0-3053 GCA_964590325.1 uncultured Anaerolineaceae bacterium
GTTTCGAGTGTTTGCCGCGCCAGCCGTGGATCATCGGTGAAAATACCATCTACATCCATTGAAAAAAGATGGATTATATCTTCAGTACGATTTACCGTATATACATATAAACGCTTGCCCCTACGGTGTACGCGATCGATCAGGTGATGAGATATATCGGTTGTTTCGGGATGTAAGGACTGGTATGGAACTATTCTTCCGAACCCTGAACGTGCCCACGCGCCACTGGGTCCTGGAGTTGCTAATAATCCAATAGGAATTTCGGGTAGATATCGATGAATTCGTAGTAAGGCAAACGGATTGAAAGAGGAAAACATTACCCGTTTTGCTACTCTAAACTTTTTAACAAGTTGAGCAACCTTTATCGGCAATTGATCAAAAGGGGAGGCGTAATTTGTTAATTCGACATTGATGTAGGTTTTAGTCCCTACCGCTTCAAACACCTTGTCCAGAGTCGGGATTGGTTCGCCTGAGAAAGCGATATCAAAATGCGATCCGGCATCCAGTTTAAGCAGTTGGGCCAAGCTTAAATTCCTAACAAGCCCATGACCATTTGTTGTGCGGTCTACAGTCTGGTCGTGGATTACGACCACCTGTCCATCTGCTGTTAATTTCGCATCCAGTTCGATGGCATCTGCACCCTGTTGGATAGCCAGTTCGAAAGCAGCCAGGGTGTTCTCAGGAGCGTGGGCACTCGCTCCACGATGCCCAAATATAATTGGAGAGGCGAGTTGAGAAAACACACTTATTTATAACTCAACAAAGTAGGCGGTTGACGCTCCATCAATAAGTTCACGACTCATGTCTGGCTCGACCGAAAGATAACGGGCAATATCCAGGATCTGATCGCATAAGTCACGCGGATGAGAGGCGCGTAATTTCCGTCCTCGTTTCACGTACCATTCTTGAAGGAGGTAGGCCAAACCCTGATCGCTATACTTTATACTTTTTTGGGTAGCCACGCGTTTAAAAATTTCCCGATATTCTTCATAGGACGGATCACATATTTCAACCTTATGCCGCAAGCGTCGCAAGAAAGCTTCATCTACCAGGTCACGCGGAGGTAAATTGGTAGAAAATACAACCAGGACATCGAAAGGTACCTCTACTTTACGACCCGTATGGAGGGTCAAGAAGTCAATCCGGTTTTCGAGAGGTACAATCCACCTGTTGAGCAAGTCACGGGGACGTACGAGCTGCCTGCCGAAATCATCGATCAATAAGATTCCACCGTTGGCTTTAACCTGAAAAGGTGCTTCATAAAATTTGTTAACATCGTCGAAAACCAGATCTAATCCGGCCAGGGTTAATTCACCGCCAACGACAATGAATGGACGACGGATGCGTACCCAGCGCGGGTCTCGGCGTCCGCTTGTTCGTAGATTGCCTGTCCCCGGAGCGGATTGATCCTCATTCGCTAACTGGTGGTTGCCTGAATCATAAAGCTTGACCACCTGTCCACCGATTTCTATTGCATAAGGGATAAACATGCTTTCGCGCAGGATCATATTCCCTATTGCGCGAGCAATGCTGGTTTTCCCATTCCCGGGAGGCCCGTAAAAGAATATCGAAGTCCCCGAATTAACTGCCGGTCCTATGCGTTGGAAGGTTGCCTCGGATAATACCAGGTGGGAAAGTGTCTGCCGCATCGTGCGGTTGGTAATGGTCATGCGTTCCTGGCTTTGATGAAGCACAGACTCGTTGTAGACCTGGATGGGCACTGGGGCGGGTCCGGCGTATTGGCTTCGATCCAAGGCTTCACGGGCTCGGGCAATGCCAGCACCGGTGATTGCGTATTGATAAGAGCCCTCGCCAAGACCCATTTGTGAAGTTTTTGCTTCAATAAATTTTTCTTTTTTTAGAGCATCTAGAATTTGGTCTACCATGCTGGTAAAGGGTAATGCCATTTCTTCGGCTACCTTAAAACCGCTTAGATAACCCTGAAAATATAAAATCTTCAGAGCTAAATCCTGCAGCCAAAGCTGGGATAGGCCAGTATCGTCAATCTTTGAGATGGGAGGTGGTACAAAAACACTTTTATTCGAAACGCCTGCTGCTACCGATCCGGATCTGGTTTGAGATGCATTCATAAAAACCCTCCAAAAGCATAAGGAAGGAAAATACTAACGAACGACCCAAAGATATTACGGATGATTATAGCATGGCTGTGCTTATTACATATTCAACCACCTGGCAGCAGTTCGTGGTAAATCAGCCAATGAGCCAATACGTACTGTACAGGGCGGGAGGGAATCTGTAAACATACGCCCATAGCGTTTAGTGAGGATACGTTTATCAAAAATAACCACCACACCGCGGTCAACTTGAGTGCGGATCAAGCGCCCAAATCCCTGGCGAAAACGTAAAATGGCTTCTGGAAGCGAATATTCGTCAAATGGGTTTTCGAAAGTTTCAGAACGCGCGGCAATAATTGGATCAGAAGGAACATCGAAAGGTAACTTTACGATTACCAACACAGATAGAGCCTCCCCGGGCACATCGACTCCTTCCCAAAAAGCGCGCGTGCCTAATAGAACGGCCCGTTCCGTGGTGCGAAAAGTTTCTAGCAGGGTGTGAGGAGAGGCCCCCTCACCTTGTTCATAGACGTGGATATCCTCTCGGGCCAGGATTGGGGCAATCGCCTGGGAGGCGCGTCTGAGCTGGTCGTAAGAGGTAAATAAAACCAGGGCGCGCCCCCCGGTGGCTTTACAGAGGTGAATTAACCCGTGTTCAATCGCGCGTTGGTGCCCCTGACGGTCACTGGGTTCAGGGATATCATTAACCAGATAAAGCAGTGCAGCGTTTTCAAAGTCAAACGGAGAACCTAGAGCCAGTTCTTCAGCATCATTAGCGAATAGCCTCCCGCGCAGGTAGTCGAATTCACCTGCAGTGGTTAAGGTTGCTGAGGTTAGGATGACTGATGACTTTTCATGCCAGAGGTATTTCTCCATCAAGGGGCCGATATGCAACGGGGCGGCTTGTAGGGAAATCCGTCGACCGTTTGGTTGAATTTCTACCCAATAGATACGATCTGGAGCTGGTTCGAAGACCAA
>CAZPWU010000411.1:0-3047 GCA_964590325.1 uncultured Anaerolineaceae bacterium
GAAAGACAGCTACAGCCTGGATGCCAATTTGGGAGGGTTGGATAAGCAATACCGTGCTCATTATCAGGCCTATTTTAATATCTTCCATCGCTGCGCTCTGAATGTTATCGCTGTAAAAGCAGATGTAGGTATGATGGGTGGTCTGATGGCACATGAGTATATGTATTTAACACCAATTGGCGAAGATACGCTCATCATCTGCGATTCGTGCGGTTATTCTGCTAACCGACAAATTGCCCGTTTTATAAAACTTCCTCTAGCATTTGAAGAACAATTGTCTATGGAGAAAGTTTTCACACCGCAGATCAAGACCATTGAGGCCTTAGCGAATTATCTCGGTATCCCACAATCGAAAACAGCCAAAGCAGTTTTTTTAATAGCAACGATCCCCGAAGGTCAATCCAGCAAGGACCAACTGGTATTCGCGATTGTACGAGGAGATATGGAGGTTAACGAGACTAAGCTTGCTAATGCAATTAAAGCGAAAGAAATGCGTCCAGCGCGAGAAGATGAAATCCTGGCGGTAGGTGCTATTCCAGGTTATGCATCTCCAATAGGTTTAAAAAATATTATAGTTGTCGTGGATGACATAATCCCCCTATCCATAAACCTGGTAGCAGGTGCTAACGAAGATGGTTATCACCTGCTCAACGTGAATTATGGTCGCGACTATAATGCCAATATTATTGCTGATATAACCGCAGCGCAAGACGGAGATGCCTGCCCGAATTGTAGCCAACCCTTGCATTCTGTACGCGGGATCGAGGTGGCGAATATATTCAAACTCGGGTCACGTTATAGTGAAGCGATGGGATGCTACTATCTGGATCAAGACGGCTGCACTAAACCCGTGATCATGGGTTCTTATGGTATCGGTAGCGGGCGTCTGTTAGCTTGTATTGCCGAGGAGCACCATGACCAGAAGGGTTTGATCTGGCCGATTTCCGTGGCTCCGTACCAGGTCCATTTAGTTGAGCTCAAGGGTAAAAATGGTACATCAGAGACTCACATTCTGGCTGAACACCTGTATGCTGACCTACAAACCTCTGGCATCGAGGTGCTTTACGATGATCGAGATGAAAGTCCAGGTATCAAGTTTAATGATGCAGACCTGATAGGTCTGCCGCTACGGGTGACAGTCAGCGAACGTTCTATAAAACAAGGCGGTGTTGAACTTAAACGCCGTGACCAGCAGGAAAAAAACATCATATCGAGTGAATCAGCTATCATGAAGCTCAAGTCTGGGATATCCTTATTAGAAGCTGATATTCGTGAGACAGTTAAAGAGGTGTCATTTGATGGTTAAAAGTCAGCTCGGATTGGCGATATCCCACCAATCCGAGCTGGATAGTTGCACACAAACGTAATTTATTAGTAGCGTTATGACATCTTGAAGAAACTCATTAACTTCATCGCCAGGGTGAGATCACCTGCCAGTTTTAGTTTTCCTTGCATAAATGCACCCATAGCATCCAGCTGACCGAGGATGATTTTCTTGTAATCGAGAGCATCTGCGGTCAATGTTAAATTCATCGTTTCCGTCTTACCATGAACAACCGTGCACTTACCATCCTGGATTGTGATTACCCAATCACCCCCCTCTTCTCCCGTCAGATGGTATTGAACAACCGCTTTTGTTCCCGCTGCTTTTTCGGGTATGAAGGCCTTGGGCATACGAGACATAAGCTCTTGAATAGTAATTTCAGCCATTGTTATCATCTCCTTATATATAATTTTTTTCAATGTAGTCTTATAACACGCTGATCGTTTTACACGCTACTTCTACTTTATCCTTGTAGGTTCTCGAAAATTCCAGCCGCACCCATACCACCGCCGATACACATCGTCACCATCCCAAATTGTACACTGCGACGCTTCATCTCATGAATAATTTGGGTCGTTAATTTAGCACCAGTGCACCCTAATGGATGGCCAAGTGCAATTGCACCACCATTAACATTGGTCTTATCCATGTCAAAACCTAATTCACGGATAACTGTAAGGCTTTGAGCTGCAAATGCTTCATTCAACTCAATCAAACCGATCTCATCTAAAGAGAGACCGGCATACTTAAGAGCCTTCGGCACCGCTATAATCGGTCCAATCCCCATTAATTCTGGAGGGACCCCTCCAACAGCGAATGAGATAAATCGCACAAGAGGTTTCAAACCCATTGCTTCCGCCTTTGCTCGTGACATAATTAGTACAGCGGCTGCCCCATCCGACATCTGAGATGAATTTCCTGCAGTGATACTGCCTCCCTCCTTGAAGGCTGGCTTGAGTTTCGCCAAGGCTTCGAGCGATGTGTCTGCACGTGGACCTTCATCACGCTTAAAAGTGAATGAGTGTTTAGATGGTTTTCCATCTACACCAGGTTCTACAATTTCAACCTCAAGTGGAACTATCGCCGTATCGAAGACTCCTGAATTAACCGCCTTGATGGCACGTTGATGGCTGGTGAAAGCAAAAGCGTCCTGTTCGGTGCGTGATATGCCATACTTAACAGCGACATTCTCTGCGGTTAAACCCATATTGGTGTATGACTGAGGTGAATTGGCTGCCATGAAAGGCATAGGTGAAAATTTTATTCCGGTCATCGGCACCATGCTCATTGATTCGGTGCCACCCGCCAGGATAACCTGAGATTGCCCTGCCATTATGGCATGTGCAGCGTGAGCAATGCTCTGTAAACCTGATGAACAAAAACGGTTAATCGTTTCACCGGCAACAGAGACAGGCAAGCCTGCCCTCAGGGCCACCATTCGAGCCATATTCATCCCTTGTTCCCCTTCAGGGAAGGCGCAGCCCAGGATGACATCATCGATTTCGGCTGGGTTTAATTCATCAACTCGTCGTAACAAATCACAGATCACTGCCACAGCCATTTCATCTGGACGGGTTGTTGCCAAACTACCCCTCTTCGCCTTACCTACAGCTGTCCGCGCTGCTGCGACGATAACAGGATCACGTGTAGAATCAAGGTTATTCATCGTTTCCACTCCTTCAACGGATTAACTCTCAGTCTACATATATCCAATATAATGGAA
>CAZPWU010000412.1:0-2121 GCA_964590325.1 uncultured Anaerolineaceae bacterium
CCAATATGCTCAATTGACGGCTTATCTAAATGGGCGGGGCGTTCCAAATATCGATGAGGCGATAAAGGAAATTTTCCTGCAGCCCATTCACCAACCTTTCCGAGAGTTAGTCAACGTAGGGATGTTCAGATGGGTAATCACCAATCGTTTATCCAAGGCGACGTTCGAAAGTTCAAAAGTTGAAACTGTGTTAGAGGAGGCTGAGGGAAAAGCAGTAAACCTGCTGAGCGAAATTAAACGGCTAACACATGGTGACGGAGACCCTGTAACCATTGGGATCAATATCCGTTACCAACTCGAAGCCATTTTAAATTTATCCATTTTAACACATCGGTTCCCCCTGCCTCGTTCACGGAAATATAAAGCTGCAATTCAATATCTGACCGGCGCACCCGATCAATCATCGCTAGCAAATGGCGATACTTTGGTATGGAGCACACTTCTCGGATGGCTATTTACCAGCGAACTTGGCAAAATTATTTCGTACTCAGATTTTAAAGAGGTCAGCCGGAGTTGGGTGGATGAATGGCTGTTGGGCAAGATCATGGCTGGCACGTTCAGTGATTTTGGGTTTAACGAAGTTACCGCCTGGAGGACGGTTGAGCTTGTCAAGCTTTTAATCATACACCAGGATTGGTACAACCCGCAGCTTCTTAAAAGAGAACAAGCCTTGATGGCTGTCCAAACCTGGCTCAATGATATCGATATACAACGTTATCTTGGTGTCAACCGCTACCAGGGAATTTTATGGTTCAATAGAGAATCATTCGAAAATTTCCTGTGGTGGATGTTTACCCTGGCGGTCATTAACATGACTGCCCAAAATCTACAAACCCAATCCGACCGGGAAAGCGATGGAAATATCGTCGCTGAGATGATCATCGACTGTCATGAAGTTATAAAACTTATCCAAAAAGCCGAACGGGAATCCGGTTACCAGGTGATGAAATTACTCGAGGCAGTACGTCAATAGGTCTTCAACGCTTCTGCTCGTCGTACCTGTTTGTTATAAACCTTGTCCCCTCTTAAACCGGAGTCGCTACTGACGACTGACTGGAGATCAGTGATGACTTGTGGGGATAAATCAACTCCGGTCGCCAGGCGTGCCAACCTGACGGCCTGGGCTGCATACGCCACATTATTCTTCGGTTCAATACGCCCAAAGTCACCAAAATACCATCCGCATGATGTAAAGATACGTTGGCGTTCACGCTGCGATTCAAGGAGCAGGTGGATTTGTCTGACCTGTTCAGTATCTAGCTTCCGCCCTGCCAGATCGTTAATTAACTCTTCCGCCGATAGTTCACCCAGCATGACATGGATATATTGGTTGCGAAGCGCCCAAGGGTCTGTAATAAACGGATAGACTGTCTCGATATATAGGCTGTCCAAGGATTGGGCCAAACGATCGAAAGCACGGCGTAAATAATACTTCCACCGGCCATTACCTGGCGCGCAGGCACATTCTCCCATCCAGCGCATCATTCCATGATGGCAAGACCACGAGGTGTTTTCACGCAATCTCATAAAGTGGTGTGGCTGATAACTCTTAAGCCATAATGCAGGATATGTAATTGTTACATCAGCATTTTTACTGGCACCGTTTACCAGATGAGCAAGAAAACGATCCCGGAAGGATTGGTGATGACCGTATAGTTCACCATCGGATGCAATTAGAAGGAGCTGGGGTTCACTATAATGCGCCTGATCTGGCTTAAAGCAAGGTAGTATCTCGTTTTGTATAAAAAGATCGGCATTTCTTGTCGCACTTGGGTCGAAGCTGACCTTGGTACTCAGATCCTGGTGATAAAAGAATACGGTAATGCACTGGCCTCCAGGTAAACCTACTCGATAAGGTTGAGTTGGATCAAGCTCCTCACAGTCGGCTTGCCACGGTGCCAGGATCGTATATTCGATGCCTTGGTCAGCTAACACCTTTAGCGTGGCAATATCCACGCCAGTTTCCGGCAGCCACATCCCTTGCGGTTTACGGTTAAAGCGATGTGTAAAGTCAGCAATTCCCCAGTAAATTTGGGTTACTTTATCTCCATAAGTAGCCAACGGTAAAATCGTATGATTATAGGCTTGAGCGATGGCATTCCCCACGCCATAATGAACTAC
>CAZPWU010000412.1:2131-3046 GCA_964590325.1 uncultured Anaerolineaceae bacterium
ATCGTGTGTTTCCATCCAGGCGCATAATGTCGGTCCTAAGTTGAAACTAATATGCTCAAAATTCCCTAATTCGGCGTTAGGTCGATAGCATTCGTTAAAAATCCGCTCATTCCAATTTTTATAAGGCGTAGCCCCTTCTTCGGAGGGTATATAACCTGAAATAGGATCTTCGCGAGGCGGTTGATAGAAATGTCCGTGGATACAAAAAGAGCGAATGGTCATATATTTACGATCCTGAGCTATTATGTCCCCTTCATTAGCCACACAGGATATTTACCATAAACAAGCTATATAATACAAGTGACAATCATCATATATTTTGTCAGGTGTCCAATATAATAATCGTGTAAAATAGAAATGATGTTAAAAGTACTCTTCCTTGCTTCTGAAGCCGATCCTTTTATAAAAATTGGTGGTCTGGGGGATGTTGCCGGCTCCTTACCACAGGCTATCCGGACTCTTTCACAACCGACCAGGGGAGCTTCAGAAGGGGTTGATATCCGATTAGTCATTCCCTTACATAGCGCTTTCCAACGCGATCAATATGACCTGCAACATGTAACCTCATTTAGCATCCCTAATCTTAAAGATCCAATCCCCGCTGATGTCTTCACCACTGAGCTTAATAGCTTGCCTGTTTATCTGATCGATAGCCCGGCAATCCCTCCGGACACGCCTGTGTATTCCAGTGACTGGGAATTCGATGCTTACAAGTACACGTTTTTCTCGTTAGCTGCGCTAAGACTGACCCGGGAATTAAATTGGCAGCCGGATATCTTGCATGCAAACGATTGGCATACTTCTCCAGCCGTCTATTCCTTAAGCCTTAACCGGGAAAATATTCACTTTTATAGAAACACCGCTACATTGTTAAGTGTCCATAATCTACCGTACCTCGGTGTGGGAGGCAGTTCT
>CAZPWU010000413.1:0-3043 GCA_964590325.1 uncultured Anaerolineaceae bacterium
TACTTCTACGCCGGGCGGGTCGGTATCGTTTGTAAGGTCTGTGAGCTGTGTAGTGGATCGCGAGGCCAGGTCACAGTTGGGATCAGGATCGGTAGCGGGATTACAGGCGGCTGGACTCGATCCACCATCGGCTGCCCACCAAAATTCATGGTACTTCCACTCGGTGAGGACATTCCAGTCAGGCTCACGGGCCAGGGGTAATCGGGCTGTTACCACCCCGTTGCTGTCCAGTTCGACGATAAAGCGCGGCGGGTTGGCGAGGTTCCAGGTGGAGAGGTCAGCCGAATAAACGTTCGTGGGGTCTACCCCAGGTGGCAGTCCAATCGTATTCCCTGTCAGTTGTGTCCACATCAGGGATGAGCTGGGCTGGGAGCCACGGATGACCACCGTACCGGGGCCGTTCTCAGCGACATAGTGGATCGGTTCAACAACGCTGCCATTCAGTGCCGGTCCTACCGTCTCGCGATAAATGCCGGGTAGGATGTGCACCGTCGTGCCTGGACCAGCCAGGTCAGCGGCCCGTTGTATGGTGCGCAGTGCGGTCGCGAGTGTCAATCCGTCGTTATTATCGCTCCCATTATGGGTATCAACCCACAGGTCGTCAATGCGCGGCGCCTGGAAAGCGACCTCATCGAAGAGGATTGTGCCTGAGGGATTGTTGCTGGTATCGCGAATCTTACCGAAGAAGGCGATGTCGCCATAAGGGTCGGTGTGCACCACATTTGTGGCGTAACGCATCAACTCACCATTGCGCCAGGCAGCCACCCATCCATTGATGTGGTATCCGATGGTGATCTTCTGCCAGCCATCGACCAGGTCGAAGGCGTTGTTGTAGTCATAATAACGCTGGTCGGAGGTATCGATGGGCCAAGCCAGGTACGCCCGGTAGCCCTGACCTGTCGGACGGCGTACATACAATGCCACTAACGGAGGCCACCAGTCGTCACTATTCACGACCTCGGCAATTGAGAGAGACTTGCCCGGGATCCACGATGTCCCTTCGTCGGTAATACTCACCCCGTTGGGGTTGAACCAAAAGGTGAGATAGCCCTCTTCGGCTTTAGCGACATCAGTCTGGTAGATGTAACTTGAGTCTGAGCTCACTGGGACCGAAAGACCGGTAGAACTGTTGTATCCGCCTCCCGGAGCCAGAGCCGGGTTGGTGGGCGAGGACAGCGCCCACTTATCGAGAGTCCCACTTTCGAAGTCGTCTGCAAGGACATCCCAGGTCGGCGGCATAGCAGTCTGCGCCAGCGCCGGGTAGAGACTCGGCAGCGGCGCAATTGTTTCACCCAGCATGATCAACCAGACAACCAGGAGGAACAACCGGAAGTGGGAGGTTGATTTCATACCTGATCTCCTCGTTGTGCAATAGGCAGGTAGATCAGGTGATCAGTGGGCACCATTAATATCGTATCAGTTAGAAAGGGCGTTGAATCCAGCATAGCATTAAGAGTGACCGTATACCATTCGTAATTGGTCAAGCCGGTGAGTGTGTAAGCGCGGGTAGGGTTAAGGATGTCTTTGATCGGTGAAGGCTGGTCTCCCGGTGTACCGATATAACTGATCCGCCAGGTGCTGTCCGTGGGGAGGGTGGTGTTAACCGCCCAGTTTAAGTAAATGGTCCGGGCACCTGCTATGCCTTGCAGGGACAAAGCCGGTATAAATTCGATGGCTCCGATATCCGGTGCAGTTCCGCTGTAATCGTCATTAATACCAGGGATGAGGACGCCGGCATCGACCAGATCGCTTTGAGAGTCCAGTTTGTAATTACCGTTGGCGGGTTCTGTAAAACCCGGCTCGATATTGACCCCATGGGATTCCTGACCTGTGGCAGCAGTGAATGCTGGCAGGCTAGCATAGCGGATATTATCCCAGCGTACCAGGTCATTAGAATCATCATTCCACAGATTGTCGTAATCCAGATTGATCGGCTGGCTGGTATTGTAGTTTTCCATGGAGTAATCGGTACCGGCCCAAATGTTATTACGGGCATAGATTAATTTCCATGTGCCCGGTGCTTTGACATACAAGCCGTTACTGCGGGGGTTTGTCAGGACGGCATCGGAGGTGTTGTGAAAGAGGTACATCGGACCGGACCCATCGTAACCGCTGTTGAACTTGAATGGACTGCCGGTATAGATGCCACCATTATTACCCGCACCCGTACGGTAAATCAGGTTGCGTATGGCATACACGGGACCGTCATACACCGGTGCCAGGGAAATACCCATCAGCACATCGTGGAAGGTATTGCGCCAGATGCGCACGTTGCTGCACCGACCGTCGGTCTCCATACCATCATCGTCAGCGTTGTAGACCAGATTCTCGTACACATCAGTCTCATTGGTTACTGCGCTGGTCGAATCAGGGCAGACGCCGAAACCATCGAAGAGATCGTGGAATGTGTTACGCCGGATAATGGTACCCCGTCCGTCAGTTGGGTCAAAGAAACGGACTCCTCCGCCTCCGAAAGGTACCTGGCCTTCATAGAAAGCTTGCCACGGCCATTGGAAGATGGTATCGTAAAACAGATTGTCCTGGATTACGTTACGATGGGAGTCGCGCTTGATACCGATGCCAAGGTTGTTGATAGTAAAAGTACATCCCTGTACCAGGTTATCGCTGGCGTTGTTGAAGTATATCGCTTTAGGGCAGCACTCACCGACCCCGTAATGACGGAAGGTCAGGTTGAGAAAGTAGATATAGTTCTGCTCGACATAGAAGGCGTTGTCAAAGCGCGAGATGACCATCGCCGCGCTGTTTGGGTCCGCATCCCCAGCCAGACGCACATAGAGCATGGTGCCTTCGGTGTAGAAACCGGGGATACTCCAGATCAGGTTTTGTAAATCGTTGAGGCTTCGGTAAGGTAGTAACCGTTCGTTATCTGCCGTGACCAGGAATGTGTCTGCTACATTGACTGTGGTGCGGTAGATGCCGTTTCCTTGTGCTGCCCAGACAAATGAGGAAGGATCAGCTCCGTCGAGTATGGCTGTTTCCCCCTGATAGCTGCGGATAATGATGGGTGACCCTGCTAGGCCCG
>CAZPWU010000414.1:0-3031 GCA_964590325.1 uncultured Anaerolineaceae bacterium
GCCACCGTCTTAAGTCAAATCGTACGCAAGCATAATTTAACCCCCAACGAATACGTAGCTATGGTCGAGCTTGGACTATGCGCAATCCTGGGTCTCCGAATAATAAAAAGGTCTGCATCACCTCGCGGGTACCTGTATTATCCAAAGGTATTTGTCTTTGTGCCTGTAACAGCATCTCACCTAGGGTTGATTTAGGGTTTTGTAGATAAGCTTCCACCAACAGATTGCTCAAATAACTTTGGTCGCTAGGCAGTGTCAGGCTGGTTGGGGCGAGAACAGCTGCAGCACCTGCTTTTGGCTGCCACAAAAGAGACTCAGCTATTGATTCAACTTTGGGATGAGTAAATAAGCCAGTTAAACAGCTCATATTAATGATAATTGGTAACTCGGTGTTCTTTAGTTTCGGGATATCTTCTGTATTAAAGAGACGGTCTTTCCCCCACATATTAACGCTCCCATGCCCAAAGTAGGTTATCAAGAAATACCCTTTGTCAAAATACGAGAGTATTTTTTCACTCCCATCTTGCACGTCAGCTTCGGGCGCGTAAAGATCGGTTTGCATATTATTCGGAAATTGATCGAGAAATGCCCGGGCATCATTTCTGAAAGTCTGGTCCTGCCCATCAGCGATAGCCAATACTCGCTGCGTCCACGCTTCCCCTGGTGTTTGGTGTTCATAATTAATGATTTTTTCGACTAAAACTCTGACCTGCCCCGGTTTGCTAGCTGGCATACGACCTACCGCAAGAGAAGGTCGATTCCCTTTATTCAACAGCGTATAAAGGACATCGCTAGCAGTCTCACCACCGAACTCGGTCTGTATAAAAATCGCAGGTAAGCGGTTAGACTCAGGTGTAGAAATATAACCCCGCGGATCATAAGTCGAATCGCCAACCAATAACAAGAACCTTGGTGATGGTTTCCATGATTGTACGGCAAATTCCAGGAAGTTTTGAATTGCCTCGGGTTCAGGGAAACCATAATTAAATTGGTCGTAAACCGCCTCGATAGTTATTGCACGAGTTTTTAATCCTGAACTTGCCCGCCAATCTACTAAGGGTTTCAGCGGTTCTAATAAATCAGGAGGACCTATAGCAATATAGTCCGCACCAATGTCTAGAGCTCTAAGATCAGGATTTACGGTTGGTGGAATGACCTTCACAGGCTTATGATAGCCTTGGCTACCCACCACCAGGTAGTGATGATCGGATTCACCCTGAAATAAAAGTCCTTTCCCATCTTGACTAATTCCTGTGATACGCGTCACTTCTAAAGGATTAGTAATATCAAATATTGTGATGGGTTGTGTAAACCCGGTTAATCGTAATGGAGCAGAAGGCTTATCAATCTTGATATAATCGTGATCTGCCTTTGAATATCGAGGGTATTGAATTTCGATCCAATCTATATAATTTATATCAGCACCGACTCCAGTATCCCCCGGTGCTTCAACGCCTACACGATTCACCCCCTCAACCAGGATACCTGTGGAGATATCCTCTTCCAGTGTATGTCTCCCGATGCCATCCCAGGTCTCGTCTATAATAACTTCTCCATTGATCGAAATACATATATGGTGATCCGGAGATATGGGTGCCTCCGTACTTGACCAAACCGCAACCCGAATATGACCCCTACCTGGAGCTGTTTTTAATAATTGTGTTTCAAATGTCTGTTCCTTAGGCGCGGGCAGTACAGCCCAAAACCAGTGATCTTCCTCTTTTACTTGAGGTGCATAAATATGGTTTTCTTCACTATGAATGGATCCAAGGAAATAACTCTCAGGCATCACGCCTGACGCCAGGGTGGGTTGTTGTTTTACCCCCACATTCCCTAGGCTGTATGGTTTTATATTGACATTATTATGATCAAGTTTTAACCAGTAAACATTATCGGTTGTATAACGGCTGTCGCTACCTTGTCCATAAAAATATAAATGATAAGACCCGGCTTGTTTTTCTACCCAAAATTGATGCTCTTGTCCCCGGAGGTAAAGATGCAGTTTGGTTGGATCAGTTTCCCATGTTGGAAAAACCTTATCTAATTCGGAGGATGTTAGATCATAGATACCCTCTTCAGAGGTATAAATCTCAAGTTCATTACTCCCAAGATCATTTAATTGAGTTCCTTGAACTTTGATACCTCGATCAAAAGAAGTACAAATCCCAACAATTAACAATACAAATAAAAAAACACCGGTAAAAAATCCTATCCAAACACCTGGTCTCTTTATTTGTAAAGATGAAAGACGAACCATTAGCTACCTGATCGGCGCATATAAAAATAAATAAACCCACCCAGAAGCAACCAGAGCAATATGACTATCCCAACCAGATATATTATGTTATATGCTGTTCTTCCCTGGTCAGAGGGTGTGTTTGTTCTTGTTAATGTCGGGGTAGAACTGGTGAGGGTTACGGTGATGGTTGGTGTTTCGGTCTGTGTAAATGCGGGGAAAATTAGCGTGATAGAAGGTAATGGGATCAGGGTTGTTGTGGAGGTAGGCGTATTAGAACCATCTGGAGTCACTGTGCCAGAGGGTTGGGGTGTAAGGGTAATGGAGGGTCTCGGGGTATAGGTAACGATTGGATAAGAAGTAGATGTCGCCGAGGGTAAGGTAGTCCGAGAAGCGGTAGCGATCGGTGTTCGGGAAGGGGTAGCTGTCGATCCTGATGAAGTCGACGTTGGGGAAGGTACTCTTGTTTGTGTATTTGTAGCTGTTACTGTTATTACAGAAGTACGTGTAAAAGTTGGCGTTGGCGTAACCAGGGCAACAGTTAACGGATCCGTGAAACTGGATTGGTTGCTAGTATCCACCATTTCCAGTTTGTAGTAATAAGTCGATCCATTCGTTACATACAGATCCGTAAATTCATAAGAAGCCCCCGTTATGCCATCTCCTTGAGATGGGATAAAACCGCTAATCTGGTTATAGAGCCCATTTATTTCCAGACTACGGTTAATAAAAAAACCGGCATTGTTTAGCTCACTAGCTGTGACCCAATATAAGGTAATTTGCCCGGGCTTTATG
>CAZPWU010000415.1:0-3030 GCA_964590325.1 uncultured Anaerolineaceae bacterium
TGATAGCAGTGAAAGACATCTCCTGAGTGATGTCCACCGTTACGGTCAGATGGACAGTGTCGCGGCTGTGCTCTCCGCTGCACCAGTCTCTACTCGGGGAAGGGATGGTCATAAAGAAATCACCAGAGATTCGGCAGTCGTTGAAGGGGAGATCACAACCCATACTCAAGCCCGACCGGATGCACTTGAACGTATTTCTTTTGTAGCAGAACCAGGTCAGCTGGTTGCCCTGGTAGGACCGAGTGGTGCTGGTAAAACAACCCTTACATACCTCATTCCGCGTTTATATGACCCAACCGAAGGTCGTATCCTGATCGATGGCCATGACCTGCGCGATGTGACACTTGATTCACTGACTGAATCAATTGGCATGGTTACACAAGAGACTTATCTGTTTCACGATACGATCCATACCAACTTACTCTATGCGAAATTGGATGCAACTCAAGCGGAAATTGATACCGCAACTCGAGCAGCGAATATCCATGACTTTATTATGGATTTACCCGATCGTTACGATACTATCGTAGGCGAACGTGGCTATCGACTCAGCGGCGGTGAAAAGCAGCGTATCGCACTTGCCCGGGTGATCTTAAAAAACCCGCGTATCCTGGTCCTGGATGAGGCTACCAGCTCATTGGATAGCGAGTCCGAAGCCTTGATCCAGGATGCACTCAAGCGTGTGATGGCTGGACGCACGAATATCGTCATTGCCCATCGTCTCAGCACAATCCTGGCTGCCGACTTGATCCTGGTGATAGACCGTGGTCAGATTATCGAGCAGGGTACGCATTCTGAGCTCCTGGCCCAAGGAGGGTTGTACGCCCATCTGTACGAGACGCAGTTCAACCGCGTTACAAGCTGATTAAGGAATTTAGAACAAACCGTCTTTGACGATATAAAGTCAAAAAAGGTGTGTGAGTAGATATTCCTCACACACCTTTTTATATAATCCCCCGACTAAGGCATTATCTTGATCTATTTCCTGTGAATCAATAGTGTATGTTGACTACGGTACTAATTGATGACCAGCCAAATAACCAGCCTGCGTCTTCGATGGTCAGGTTGATGCAACCATGGCTCATTGGCGTGCCGAAGTTATGATGCCAATAGGTCCCATGAAGCCCATAGCCCTTGTAAAAGTACATCACATAAGGTACATCAGGTAAATAATATCCGGGTCCAGCCATAGCAGCATAGACATATTTGACATAAATATTAAACTCACCAGTGACAGTCGGGTGCAACCAAGTTCCTGTTGAAACCAGGAAGGAACGGATCAGGTTCTTGCCTTCGTAAGCGTACGTCGTTTGGTGTGACAAATTAACATCAACCCATCGATCGTGTTCGCCGACCCCTGAGGGTAAGTTGGGGATATCCGGTTGAGGCGGAGGTTGTTCAGGGGGATTTTCAGCTTGCGTAGGTATAGGGGTATCGGTCGGAGCTTCAGTCGGAGTTTCGGTTGGTAGAGGCGTAGGCGTGTTTGTGGGAGTGAGTGTAGGAGTGAATGTCGGGGTGGGGGTCGGGGTTGCCGTAGGCGTTGGGGTACGTGTGCTTTTAGCCAGACCTACCTGAGCTAATGGTCTGTTAGGATTCCCATTAAACGCCACTGTCTCCAGTGTAGTGAACGATGATGAGCCTAACCAAAAGATGAACAGAGCGATGAGTAAGACTAGGGCAGCTCCGAAGGAGAATGGTCTTATTAAGGCTGATCGCCGGCTTATCAGGCGATCAGATGGGATAGATCGGTCAACGAGGATTCGATGGATACGAGGCTGACTTTTATTAGCGCGCAGCCGTTGAATAGCCCAATGCATGCCATTACGCGCTCGTTTACTGTGTGGGTTGATCTCCAGGGCGCGCTTTAAGTATTCAACGCTGGCATGGGAGGAGGCAACAACCGCCAACCAGAGCCAAGGCTCCTCTTGTCCAGGGGCTAACTTAACAGCCAATTCAGCCCAATAACGGGCTTCTCGATGTTCTCCCCGCTGGTAAGCTTGACGGGCATTTTTTAGGGCTTGTTCGGTGCGTTCCGTGTTCAAATTCATGGCGTCGCGGTGATCTGCGGTGAAACATCCTCGTTTCGGATAAAACATAGGATGCCGTTGGCGATGCCACCCGCCACCGAGTCTTGTTTCTGTGTCAGAACCTGATAATCCAGGTTTAAAAAGCCTGTTTCAATAATGGCCGCAGGGGTCTCATTATGAATTTCACTGAAAGCATGATAAAAGGTCATGTCACCGGTAACTGAACCTTGATGTTGTTTGAGCCCGGTTGCCTGAGCGTACCGATTCTGTATACAGGCAACTAAACGGTTCGAAAGCTCTGGATGGGGATTAGATAACGAGGCTGCAACCTTGAAACCAGTTGCCTGATCATTAATGTACTCACATGAATCGGCATGAATCGAGACCAAGGCAAGTGCTCGATAACCAGTCAGGCGGGGGTCCCACTCTTCAAGGAGATCGACATCATAACCTTGAGCTTTGAGAATCTCCTGTACTTTTGTTGCAATCTCCTGGTTTATCTCGACTTCAGTCTTGCCATTTGGGCACACTGCACCCGGATCATTAGATTTTGGATCCTTGCTCCAATGCCCAGCAACGATACCAATTAGAGGGCGTGGTCGGATGGTTGCGGTTGGTTTTATTAGCTGCGCTATTGTGCCCTGAGGAGTAACGACTTGCAGCTCAACCAGGCGACTTGGGAGTAAATCGGCTGATGTCCATGCTGTAAATAGCGTCGCGATGACTAATGCTACCCCGATGATCACCTGCAAGTAATGAAATGTTCCCCCGGTTCGGGTATGTGTTGATTGCGATTGGGTAGATGCCTCGTTTGTTTTATCCATATGGGTATCATGGTACCTTAATTAATAAAAGTAGGCAAGTGATATGCTATAAAATTTCTGGCTCTTTAGGAATTTCCGTGGTGGATCCTCGTAGATGGGGGTGTTAGCGGGCGTACGACCGTCCACACCCCCCGTATACGACCCTTTCCATGGTAAATCACAGAGACCCAAATTTCCTT
>CAZPWU010000416.1:0-3029 GCA_964590325.1 uncultured Anaerolineaceae bacterium
TCTAAAAAGGTTTGATAATTTGCTATATGAACACGGTCACTTTGCAATTTATCTGATTGGCCGCGCATGACGAATAGCCGTTGCTGAGCATCCAATGCGGAGTCATAAGCCATCCGGATATCAGAACGTGGCATACTGTCAAATTGAGCCTGAACTTGTTGAAGATGGGAAGTAATCAGAGCATTTCGTTGAGTTAATTTACTCACTTCGAGCTGGCTCTGTTCAACCATAAGTGTTATTTCTTTTAATTCCATCCTGACCAGCTCCAGGTCAGACTTGGCTGTTTCTGTTAATGAATCCCATACACTGGCTTGTTTTTCCTCTTCACCCTTTGCTAATACCATAACATCTACTCCTGAGATATATTCTGCTGGTGGAGACGGACCCACCCGCGACGGACCGCATAAATTACCGCCTGAGTTCTATCGTCAACTCCCAATTTTCGTAATATTGAAGTGACATGGTTCTTAACTGTCTGATGACTGATTCCTAATAGTACAGCGATTTCCTTATTACTCATCCCTTTTGTAATATATGAGAGAACTTCCATTTCTCTCCCTGATAGAGGATAGAAAGGTTCTCCCGGATCACTAAATGGACGGATAGCATTTTCTGTCTGTTCTGCTAACCAGGTCTCTAATCCCGATGCATCGAATATGCGGTCCCCTATGACACATTTACCGAGTGCCACCTGGTGAATGACCTCGACTAAATATTCCGGTTGAATATCTTTTGAACAATAAGCAGATGCACCCCCACGCATTGCATGGGTTTGTTGTTCGTGGTCATCGTACGCGGTTAAAAGAATTACCTTGGTGCCGACTTTATCAAGGATGATTTGGCGCGTTACCTGCTGTCCATTCATTCCTGGAAGATTAACATCAACAATCGCAATTTCTGGCTTGAGATCCTGGATTAACCGGATTGCATCCTCACCATTGGAAGCCTGACCGATGACGATCAGGTCTGGTTCTAGGGAAAACGAATCTACTACTCCTTGTCTAAAAAGTGGATGATCGTCTATGACAACAATCGTTATTTTATCCATAAGGATCCTTCACTTATCCATTATGCTAAGTGAGTATAGCACAGGAAAACAAGGCAAGCAACACACATCAATGAGGTAACCAACGATAAACAACCAAATTTTCACCGTTCATGGATGGTGCAAACGTCCCCCCGCTTTGGTAAATAGGTGTTGCACGCTTTACAAGTAATGGATACCAACCTGGAAAAGATATTAGATAATCCGCTTTATTCGTATCAAGGTATATTGCCAAACGTGCCTCATCTCGTATAAATGGGACAACATCCGGCGTAACTAAACCTGCCAGATCCAACAAATGCCTCTCATCAAAATTCCCATAAAAGCCCAATGCCCCTACATCATGTGCTGCAATGACAGATCCAGGTCTGGTGTTTTGAGCGACCCAGCGCGCTGTAGCAACCATCTCTGTCTCAATAAATGCAACATCGCGAGCATACAATCTAGCCCCAACAAAACAAAAAGAAACCAAAACTAGCCCGGTTGATATCATCCAAGTTTTTGCTAAGACTCTATACATAAACCTTGGTTGATTCCCTTGCATCCATGTTGACATACCTGCCATTCCCCAAATAAGTAAAATTGGTATAACTGGCATGATATATCGCCCATGTTGATAGACAACCGGTAATCTCCAGGCATACAAGAATATATAACCGATCACCCATAATACACCTGCAAGTAGAGGCCATATCTTCTGTTTCAACGATTTAACGATTAAAGGAATTAACCCAATAATGACCAGTGATCCCACCCCTATAAATGGTAAAACTACTTCATCCAAGTACCTACGCCAGAGTGGGGATTGGCGTAAAATTGCATATTCAGCTTGTTTAGCGTAGTATGTGTTGGGCCACCAGGCTCCTGAAATTGCATGATTGAATAGAAGATATAACCCGAATGGTATCACCATTCCGAATACCAGCATACCCAGGTCCTTTAATTTCTTGTCCCACCTTATTGAATTAACCAATAATAAAACAACAACAGCAGGTCCAATCAGAGTGATCCCGTCCGGTCGTATCCAGGCTGTTATACCGATTAAAATTCCCAATACCATCCAGTGCTTCCAACCGGACTGGAGCCAGACCAGCACCAGGGTCACTACAAAGGCAAACAGCAGCGTTTCCATCCCTGAAACAGCAGCCCACACCAGATGCCATTCTAAGGCCAAAACCACTGCCGTTGCTAAGCGCCACCCTTTACTCGCCGGTGCCAGAACTCCAGCAGTATAGCAACCTAAAAGTGATAACCCCAAAAGTAACACCCAACCAAGGAAATATGTCCATAAGTAAGGTGCAATTCTCAGGGTATATCCCACAGCCAGCAGCGCCGACCATAATGGGGCTGTAGAACCAGCGGATGGTTGACCTGGCACAAATGCCCACTCGCCGCGTGTCCCTAAATTGCGTGCATAAGTCTGGTGGATCCAGGCATCATCCAGTGGAAAACCTACATGATAGGTTATTTGGCTGGCTAGAAGGTAACCACTTACCGAGATTCCCGTAAGTAAGGCTATAAGTATAAGGATACGGTGGGTCATGACAGATAATTGGGATGCGCTTTAGGGTTTAGAGACAAGGTCTCACTCTATCTTAAAAATATGCGCCCCATCGACCGTTAAGAGATAACTTAATCCGGGCAGGCTGCGGGGATTGATGTAGAGATCGTCTAATTCGGGTGGATGGTTAGATTCAAGCAGTAGATACCTGGCATGATATCGATTAGCTACTGCTAATTGTGTCTGTAAGTCACCACTCGGGCAGGAGATAGCCATCCGAGCTGTAACGATATAGTATCCTGGTGGGTTATTCACCATCACAATGTCCTCTGGCTGCGCACCAATTTTGGTTAATGACTGGTCTAGCTGTCTGTAAATATCAGCACTTTCCTCCCACCGAGGCGTTGATAATTTTGGACCTATAACGCGTTGAGAAATTATGTAAACCGATATAAAAATTCCAAGTCCTACGATACCTACCCC
>CAZPWU010000417.1:0-3025 GCA_964590325.1 uncultured Anaerolineaceae bacterium
CGATGCCCTCCCATTCCTTGAAGGCCGATTCGAAATAATTGCGGTAGTGCCGCTCCTCTGCGGCATAGTCAAAGCTGGCCAGGACCTCTTTCTCGCTCTCCGGCAGAGAGTTGGCCCTTTCCAGGAGGGCTTCGGGCTCAATCCCGGCGAAGTCTTTCTCACGCACAAACCCGGTACGGATCTCATCCAGGCTTTGCGGGACGACCGGCTGGATCATGCCGTCCACATCCAGGGCCCGGTTGGCTTTGACCACGCCCCTCAGCGGATCAGCCAGATAGGCCTCGACGGAGATGCCGGCGATCTTAGCCAAATTCCTGACCCCGCCCATCCATCCCCCCAGGGTGGGCACACGGTCGACCTCCTGCCCCCGCGCCTGGCGGACCAGGCGCTCCTTTTTAGAGAGTTGCGTCATTGTCATGTATTTTCATCCATATATATAGGTGGCGCTACCATAGAGCAATGATATCACTGCAGAAGAAAGCATGGGTCTTTGAGATATTCCGTGGTAAAGGTATCCGCCACGGGAATTCCTAATGAGCCGAAGCCGTACGAAAACCTTCTCGCCCAGGCCGAGGCGCTGGCTACCGGTATGCCTTAATCGCCAGCCCGGCAGTCACACTGCTGAAAACATCCGAGGCTTTCACCTTCTCGGGGCCAAAAATCTTATACAACATCTCAGAAAAAGCCGGGATATTCGATGACCCTCCGGTCTTTACCACAGCGTCGATCTGCTCCGGTTCAAGCCCCGAGGCGATCACCGTATCCAACAAGACCCTCTCGATCTGTTCTTGATATTCCCGGATGTCGGCCTCGAACTGGTGACGCGTATACAGCTCCCAGATATCCATATCTTTTGCACTCAGGCTGATAACCGCCGCACCCTGGCTCGATAAAGCGATCTTGGTCGCCTCCACCACATTGTAGAAGGAAAAGGCCAGGTCGTTAAAGATCAGGGATTCGAGTGTCTTAAACCTGGCCGGAGCCTTCCCCTCCAGGATAGCCTGCTCCAGCTTGAGCCTGGCATGCGGGGTGCTCAACTCGGGAAGGGCCATCCAATCAGGGACTGTGTTGATGAGCTCGAGGACGTCAGGGTCATGGTCAACCTTCCCTTCGCCGAAATGCGGCAGCATCCTCTTCTGGATGATGGCCCGGTCAAAATCGCTCCCGGCAACGCCGATGCCGGCGCTGGAATACACTTTTCGATCCCGGGGATCACCCAAGCGCATGATCGTCAGATCCAGCGTACCACCGCCGAAGTCGAAGATCAGCGCGTTCTGAGGCCGGTCGATTGACAGCTCGTAATAAAGGGCTGCTGCAACCGGCTCGAATTCAAAGTCCACCTGCTTGAAACCCGCTTCATAGGCAGCCTGGAGGAGGGCTTCCTCCGATCTCTTATCCAGCTCGGGCACATTAAAGAACCTCACCGGCCTTCCCAGGATCACTCCGCTGATCTCTTCATGCAGCAGCGCTTCTGCTCTTCGTTTTAGCTCGCGCAGGTAAGCGGCAATGATGTCCGTCACCCTGTAATAACGGTCAAACACCTGTGTCCCCTGGTAGGTTTTTGATCTCAGGGCGGTTTTGATGAACTGAAGCAGCCGGCCCGGTTGCAATTCGTCGACGTAGGCGAAAATGTCGCGCACATAGTACATATCGCCGCCGCGGTATTCGATCTCTCCAACCCACTTCTTCACATAGCGGCGTAGCCGGTTCACATTGTGCTTGTAATAGAGCTCGATAGCGTCCTGTCCGATGGTGTGCTTAAAGTCTTTCGTGATGTACAGGACTGTTTTCACCACCTCGGGCACAACATTCCGTCTGTCGATTGGCAAAAGGTAAACCTGGCTGCCATTGTAAATAGCGACGCCCGAGTTCGATGTCCCGAAATCAATCCCTACTTTTAGACCCATCAGCTACTCGACCTGCGAGCCACAACTTTCCATCTTGAATGCGGTGAACCCCTGGATATTGGCGGTAGGGGATGGCTTTGCGAGGAGGGAGCCAGTGTCGAACAGGTCACCCATCTTATAAGCGTTTATCTTCCCGTCACCGCTTAAGGCCAGACCCCAGTCATTTTCATCCACAGGCGCTGCTCCAACTACGCGCACGCCCGATTCCCGCCTCTCCTTCGAAAAAACGGGCTGTCCTTTCGTCTTATTAAAGGAGCTAACTGGCTCCAGCCAGCTTACGTCGCGATGGATAGCCTTACCACTTTGGGTAACGATCAAGATCGACGGCTTCTGAGCAATGACGAATGCTGCAACAATATGGTCAGTAGCACTCAGACGCATGGCTTCTTCAGCCGCAAATGGCAGCCGGTTCACATCGACGCTAAAGAGGTAACCCTCTTTGCTGACCATGACGAACAGGTCGTCTTTACCACAGAACGTCAGGCTGTACGGTTTATCGGACGGCAGCTTCACCCCTGTCCCAATATAGGCGCTGGCAATATAAGATTCGAAAAAGTCCTGGCGGATTTTCTTCACAAACCCGCGTCGGCTGGTTTGAACGGAAAACTCATACAGAGACATTCTGGCGATGGGTAGGATGGTCGCCAGCTCTTCGCTGCCGCGCGGTTCCTGGATGAAAGCTTGCCGCCAATCCAGGCCCTCCCGTCCTGCAGCCGGGACCTCATCAGCAGGCAGCGCTGCTGTCCGACCCGAATCAAAGACAAAGAGCAGCTCTTCACATGAGCTGGTCACCAGCAGACGGGGCGGCGTATCCTCGACAGCGGCCTCCCCTGGAAAACCGGCAACCGGTTTGCGCGAGACAAGTTCGGAAGGAGTCAGCTCCACCCTCAGGACCCCGCCTTGTGGATTATAGATCAACAAGCTGTTGGTTTTGGCAATGAGGGTCGAAGACGACCCCTCAGCCTGAGACGGCTCCCCGGCTGAAACCACAGCAGAAGCTGCAGCCTCACCGCCGAGCTGCCGCTTGAGCAGTTCAAGCTGGTACTCCAGGTTGGCAATCCGGCTCTCGTACTCCTCGGATTTCCGTCCCGTGCGCAGCTCGATATTCTCGGATAGCA
>CAZPWU010000418.1:0-3024 GCA_964590325.1 uncultured Anaerolineaceae bacterium
ACCAGCACGATCGTTGGCTGCAGTCATTAAAGCACACGCTGAGCCAGCAACTGTGTGAGGTTACGGGTTGAGGGTTAAAGTTGAAGGTGTCCCCTTTTTCCACAACATGCCACACAAAAACCAATAAAATTAGACAATGTTTAATTTTTGACTTGAAATAAATAACTTCAAAGGAGAATTAAAAATGGCTGATCTTGAAAAAATTGCTGAGGAACTGGACGCACTCTCGCTTCTCGAAGCTTCCGAGCTGGTGAAGAAACTTGAAGCGAAATGGGGCGTTTCTGCGGCTGCGCCTGTGGCTGCATCTGCTACGGCCGGACCTGTTGCCGTTGCGGCTGCCGAACCAGTTGAAGAAAAGACCGAGTTTGACGTCATTATCAAAGAGGCTGGTGCCAAGAAGATTGACGTCATCAAAGTTGTCCGCCAGCTCACCCAGCTAGGCCTGAAAGAGGCCAAAGAAGTCGCCGAAACTGCCGGGGCTAAGATATTGGAATCTGTTAGTAAGGAAGTTGCTAATGATGCCAAGACGAAGCTCGAGGCTGTTGGGGCGGTTGTTGAAATAAAATAGTGTAATCAAATCATCTACAAAAGGTCGCCTGACCCAGGCGACCTTTGTTATTTTTCTATCCATGTGGTATATTCATATACATTAAAGCTGTTGTGTGTTAATAAACTATTAAACGCATTGCAACGGCTATGGATATGCTTTGTACGATGCGATAACGATCTAGGATATCCGTATTGGGAGGATCCATGAGCGCACGAATATTAATCATCGAAGATGATGAGGCGATATTAAGATTCTTACGTCGAGGGTTAGCTTATGAGGGTTATCAGGTGGATACTGCTGTCGATGGGCAGTCAGGCCTGGCCTTAGCCCGGGATAACCCTCCCGATTTAGTGGTCCTGGACTTAATGCTACCCGGAATAGATGGTATCGAAGTATGCCGTCGATTAAGGGCAGGTGGCCCGGTTCCCATCTTGATCCTTACAGCCAAGGATTCGGTTACTGACCGGGTGCAGGGCCTGGACATGGGAGCAGACGATTACATGGTTAAACCTTTTAACCTGGACGAGTTGTTAGCTCGTATTCGCGCCCTGCTGCGCCGTGCCCAACCCAGCCGGCCTCAGGTTCTCCATTTTGCGGACCTGTCTCTCGATACCGGTACTCGCCAGGCTGCGCGCGGAGATCGCGTGATCCCGCTTACAGCCAAAGAATATGAACTGCTGGATCTCTTTATGCGCCACCCCAGGCAAGTTTTAACCCGTGATATGATCTTCGACCGCGTCTGGGGATACGATTTCGGTGGTGAAAGCAATATTATCGAAGTATACATGCGCTACCTGCGTCAAAAATTAGAGGTTGATAACGAATCTCGCCTGCTACATACTGTACGCGGTATGGGGTATGTGTTACGGGAACCGTCGTAGATGAGGGAGTGGACCTTTACCTGGTTACCTTCTCCTCAGTGGTAAATAAAATCGAATGTCTCTACGAGGCCGCTTAACCCTGCTGTATACTACCCTTGTGGGGGGTATATTACTGCTATTCGGGGTGGCGGTATATGGAGCGGTCAGCTTTACTATCACCAGCCAGGTCGATGACACACTCAGGCAGACGGCTACCGAGATCATCAAGAATATCCACCTGGATTCTACGGGCCAATTAAATGTTATTGCTTTACCGTCGCTTGACCTGCCAACGGACGTGTATGTGCAGGTATGGGACCGGGACCGTCATTTACGTGCCTCTTCATTAAACCTCAGCCAAAACAGCCGCATATTGGACGCGGTTGGTTTTCAATCCAGCGTGCCTGTATTCAGGGATGTGTATATCAGCACGGTACACCTGCGGGTGTATACCGTGCCACTACAGGTGGGTACCCGTCCGGTTGGAACGATGCAGATAGGTACCAAGCTGGCTATCGTGGATGCTACTCAGCGCATCTTGTTAATTGTTCTTATCATTGGGATGATTATGGCGATCAGTATCGCCGGTCTGGCTGGATGGATCAGCACTTACAGGGCTACGGCACCTTTAAAAGATGTGACACGTACAGCTTTGCAAATTACCCGGGCAGATGATCTATCGCGCCGTATCCCTTACCAAGGCCCACCGGATGATGAGGTGGGGCAGCTTATCCACGCCTTCAATCAGACATTGAGCCGGCTTGAAAATTTATTCCACATGCAGCGCCGTTTTATGGCGGATGTGGGTCACGAGTTGCGCACACCTCTGACGGTTATAAAAGGCAACATACAAGTCATGCGACGCATGGGCAGCACTGACGAAGAGTCCTTGTCCAGCATTGAGAGCGAGGTCGACCGTCTCACGCGCCTGGTCGGTGATCTACTCCTACTGGCTCAGGCTGAATCAGGCAAAATCCCTCTCGACCGACGCCTGGTGGAGTTGGACTCTATGCTCCTCGAGGTGCTCAACCAGATGCGCGTTCTGACACGCGAAAAGCTCCAATTACGCTTGGGGGATTTCGATCAGGTTTTGGTATGCGGCGACCAGGACCGGCTTAAGCAAGTCCTTGTTAACCTGATCAGCAATGCTATTAATTACACGCCTGCGGGTGGGGAAGTGGTGGTTGGATTGGGCAAGGCGAACAACCAGGCTCGTATGACAGTCAGCGACAACGGAGCCGGGATACCCGCGGAAGACTTACCCCATATTTTCGAACGTTTCTACCGTGGTGAGAAAGCGCGCACTCGCGCCCGAGATGGAAAAGGTTTTGGCCTTGGACTATCGATCGCTTATTGGATTGTACGCCATCACGGGGGGAGGATTGAGGTCGATTCGACTGAAGGAAAAGGCACCACATTTTGTGTCTGGCTGCCTCTGGCAGATGGAAATTGCCAGGGCGAGGTCATTCCTGCTTTATAACGAGGAGTCTATTCTTGAAATATATTAAAGCTTATGGGTACTTATTTACAATAGCTGGTATTGTGATTATCCTGGATCAATGGACAAAGTTCCTGGTGCGCAGCAAGCTGGATTTTGGGCAACAATGGTCACCC
>CAZPWU010000419.1:0-3024 GCA_964590325.1 uncultured Anaerolineaceae bacterium
ATGAGCACCTCCGTGTAGAATCGATTATACCCGTTACGACGCCATTAATTCACTCATTTTGGCTAAAATCATATGAAACTTACGTCCCCTCTATATCAGCTTCCTCCCCCATCAGCGCATGTTCAAGCGCCTGGCGCAGTGAACGGGCTTCGACCACCTGGATGCCATCGGGCCAGGGTTCGCCACGGCGCAGGCGGCGCGGGACAATGGCGATCTTGAAGCCCAGGTTGGCGGCTTCCTTCAGGCGGGCAGGCATCTGGCCGACCATGCGTAATTCACCGGAAAGCCCAACTTCTCCGATCAGGACGGCCTCCGCGCGTACAGGGACATTGCGCACCGATGAGGCGATCGCTGCGGCAACAGCCAGGTCGGCGGCAGGCTCGCTGACAGTCAGGCCACCCACCACGTTGACGAAGATATCTTGTTCACCCAGGTGCAGCCCCAGGCGACGGGTCAGCACAGCCACGGTCAGCAGTAGGCGGTTGATGTCCACGCCGTTGGGTGTACGGCGCGGGTTGCCGAATGAAGTGGTGCTGGTCAGCCCTTGGATTTCCACAAGCAGGGGGCGCGTGCCCTCCATAGTGACGGCAATCGTCGAGCCGGGAGCATTGACCATGCGCTCGGCCAGGAAAGCCTCAGATGGGTTGGAGATTTCGACCATGCCGCGTTCGCCCATTTCAAAGACGCCTACTTCAGAGGTAGCGCCAAACCGGTTCTTCACCGAGCGCAGCAGGCGGTAAGATTGAAATCGGTCCCCTTCAAGGTAGAGCACGGTGTCGACGATGTGCTCCAAGACGCGCGGGCCGGCGATGTTGCCCTCTTTAGTGACGTGCCCGATCAAGAAGACCGATATCCCGGTGGATTTGGCCAGCTCGCGCAGGCGGGAAGCGCACTCGCGTACCTGGGATACCGAGCCGGCGGTAGATTCGAGCTCGGGGAGGTAGGTGGTCTGGATAGAATCGACGATGAGCAAGACGGGATGCACTGCGGTGATGTGTTCCAAGATGGCATCGAGGTTAGTCTCGGTGACCAGGAAGAGATCCTCTGGAATATGGAGCGAGGCTTCTTCTTTGCCTTCCACGGTGCGCAGCAAGCGTAGGGAACGCATTTTTATCTGCCGTTCCGATTCCTCGCCGGAGACATACAGCACTGTGCACTGATGGGCCATTTCCAATGCCACCTGCAGCAGGAGGGTGGACTTACCGATGCCGGGGTCCCCGCCGACGAGGATAATTGAACCGGGCACGATGCCGCCACCCAGGACACGTGCAAACTCGTCCATAGAGAGCGGCAGGCGTTCTTCGACGTCGGAGGTGATCTCGTTTAGGCGGCGCGGCGAGGAGGCTCCTGCCAATCCGTGTGCTCTGGCACGCGCCGAGGCTGGCGTGGGTGGGGCGATGATCTCCTCAACCATACTGTTCCAGGCGCCGCACTGCGGGCAGCGTCCCATCGGACGGGCGGATACGCGGCCGCACTGCTGGCAGACATATTGGGTATGAGTTTTGGGCATAAGCGTATTATACCCCGCGGGAAAAAAGCAAAAAACAGGATTTTCGGGGGTGAAACCCCCGAAAATCCTGTTTTTTGCTTATTCTCAAGGAAAATGTACTCAGGCGGTCGCCAGAGCCTCAGGCGGCGCTGTGGGGTTCTCCTGCGCCCGGTGGAGTTTGATCTCGCCATCCACTGCATCTACTATCACTGTATCCCCATCTTCAAACTCACCAGATAGGAGTGCATCGGATAAAGCATCCTCTACCTTTTGCTGAATAATGCGCTTCAGGGGGCGTGCTCCCATTTCGGGGTCGTAGCCCAGATCGGAGAGCAGGTCGACCGCGGCCGGGGTTGCATTCAGGACAAGGGTGTGTTCTTCCAACCGCTGAGCTACCTTTTGCAGCTCCAGGTTGACGATCTGTTTGATGTCGTCCTTAGCCAGGGACCGAAAAACAATGACCGAATCCAGGCGGTTGGTAAACTCTGGTCGGAACACATGCCGTAGCGCTTCCATCAGCTTTTTACGCATCTCTTCGTAGGCCTGGAGTTCTTCAATCTGCTCATCGCGCTTGGCGACAAAACCCAGGGAAGTCTGGCGTTTGATCATCTCTGCGCCAATATTAGAGGTCATCACGATGAGGGCGTTGCGGAAATCCACCTTGCGGCCGCGGGCATCGGAAAGGTGACCCTCTTCCATGATCTGCAGGAGCATGTTGTGCGCCTCAGGATGGGCTTTCTCGATCTCGTCGAAGACCACAATAGAATAGGGGTGGCGTCTCAGGGCCTCGGTGAGCTGTCCGGCTTCCTCGTACCCCACGTAGCCCGGAGGTGCGCCGACCAGCCGGCTGACCGTGTGCCGCTCCATAAACTCAGACATATCGAGCTGGATGAGGGCCTCCTCGCTGCCGAACAGGAAGCGGGCCAGCGCCTTGGTCAATTCGGTCTTGCCAACGCCTGTTGGGCCGAGGAATAGAAACGAGCCAATCGGTCTGCGGGGGTCTTTCAAGCCAGCCCGTGACCGGCGAACAGCCTTGGAAATGGCCTGAATGGCCTCTTCCTGGCCGATAATTTGCTTGCGTAACTCATCTTCCATCTGCAGCAGACGCTGGGATTCTTCCTGAGCGATCTGCATCACCGGTACGCCAGTCCACATGGAAACCACTTCGGCAATATCGTCGGCAGTCACGATAGGGCTGTTGGAGCGGTCCCACCCGCTGCGCAGCCGTTCTAGCTGGTGCTCCAGGGCTTCCTCACGTTCCAGGATTTCCTGAGCATCGTCCGAACGGCCATCCTCGACAGCCAGAGCATGTTTCTGGCGTATCTCGCGCAACTGGCTCATCAGGTCTTTGGTCGTCTTAGCTAGCTGGCTTTTGTACATCCGCACACGGGAGGAAGATTCATCAATCAGGTCAATAGCCTTATCAGGCAAAAAGCGCTCGGTGACGTAACGGGCCGAGAGACGCACCGCGGCATCCAGGGCGTCGTCCGAGATCGTCAGGCGGTGGTGCTCTTCGTAGGCCGAGCGTACACCGC
>CAZPWU010000420.1:0-3017 GCA_964590325.1 uncultured Anaerolineaceae bacterium
CCCCTGTCGGTACCATCTTTCCTCGATATAAGCTTTAGGAAATTGTGAAATAATTCCAGATCGGTTTCCACCAATCCTGGCTCAGTATAATCGGCCTTTTTATAGAATCCATACATTAAATATGTGCCGTCGACAGCCAGCATGCGATTTAGATTTTGGATATAGCTTCGGCGTCCCTTATCCGATAAACCATGAAAGCATCCAATGTCAAGAATTAGGTCAAATACGCCGGCCGATTTTATCTGTGCGACATCAGCCACCCGTAAATCTATGTCTACCCGGGCTTTTTGAGCTTTCTGGCGGGCAACACGGATAGCCCGCCAGGCGAAGTCTATACCAGTTACTCTCCACCCATATTTAGCCAGAGTGATGGCATTTGTGCCGGTACCACAGCCTAGATCCAAAGCAGATCCCGGAGCATGAGAGTTAATATACTCCATTAACTCCGGTGGAGAGATGCCGGTATCCCAAGGTGGATGACGATAATACCAAAGATTATAAAAAAATTTCTGTAGCATTTAGAGAGGATTTTACACTATTATTGCCCTTGAAATTTAAGAAAGTGATAAATCCGCTTTGACAAGGACGGCGACATACCTTACAATCGGTGTGAATTTATCAATCTCAGGAAGGGAATGTAATGAAAGAATATACAACTGAATTTATCCGCAATATTGCCCTGGTCTCGCACAGCGGGGCTGGAAAGACAATGCTGACAGAGGCCTTCCTACACTTCACTGGAGCAACGACGCGCCTGGGCAAGATTGAAGATGGCACAACAATTTCAGACTTTGAAGACGAAGAAATCCGCCGCGGACTCTCTCTTTCTACAGCGATCATCTCGGTTGAGTATAAGAATTACAAACTGAACCTGTTAGATACGCCGGGTTACACGGATTTTGTGGGCGAGATGATCTCGGCTTTACGAGTCGCAGATGGTGCTGTGGTCGTGGTAGATTCTGTCGCAGGTGCAGAGGTTGGTACTGAGATTGCCTGGTCGTATTGCGATCGCTTTAACCTACCTCGCTTTGTCGTTATCGACAAAATGAACCGGGATAATGCTAACTTCCGTAAAGCCCTAGGTACTATCATGGAAATTTCAGATGTGCGCCTTATACCGGTACAGCTCCCCTGGGGAGAGAAAGCTGATTTTAAAGGTGTTATTGATTTATTATCTATGAAGGCGTATCCTGGTGATGGAAAGACCGCTCAAGAAATCCCCGGTGAGTTTCAAGAGGAGGTCGAGGCAGCGCATTTGGAATTAATAGAGGTTGCTGCTGAGGGTGAAGATGAGCTGCTTGAGAAATATTTGGAGGGGGGGGAGCTGTCATCCGATGAGATTTTGAGAGGGCTGCGCAGTATCATCCTGGCAGGGAATTATATACCGGTCTTTGTGACTGCTGGCACGGCTGAAATCGGGATGGGTCCGTTGCTGGATGCTATGTTTACGATAATGCCCTCTCCGCTGGAAGCCCCAGCCGCGGTCGCCCAGGGTAAAGATGGTGAAGAAAAGTTATCTGCACTCGACAGTGGTCCTCTGGCAGCGTATGTCTGGAAGACAACTGCAGATCCTTACGTCGGCAAGATCACCTATTTCAGGGTTTATTCTGGGTCACTCGCCTCCGATTCGCGGGTCTGGAACCAGGCCAAGAACATAGAAGAGCGGTTGGGTACATTACATATCCAGCGTGGCAAGGAACAAATCGGAGTTAAGGTCATCCATGCTGGAGATATTGGCACGATATCCAAATTAAGCCAGACGTCTACCGGAGATACTTTATGCGATCGAGGTCATCCGGTGGCATTGACAATTCCGGAATATCCCCATGCGCTTTACAGTGTCGCCGTAACTCCCAAGACACAGGCAGATGCAGCTAAGCTCAGCCCAACGTTGACACGACTTTGTGAAGAGGACATGACATTGAGCTGGAGGCAGGAACCTAGCACCAACCAGTCTATCTTACAGGGTATGGGTGATCAACATATCGATGTCGCTATCCGCAAGGCTGAATCAAAATTTCAATCTGGGATGAATATTGAGATCCCCAAAGTACCCTACCAGGAGACGATAAACAAAGGTGGACAGGCACAATACCGGCATAAAAAACAAACGGGGGGTGCTGGGCAGTTTGCAGAGGTATCCTTGCGAGTCGAACCGCTCCCGGATGCTGAGTTTGAATTTTCCAATGATGTTTTCGGTGGTGCCATTTCGAATAGTTTCATGCCAGCAATCGAAAAAGGCATCCGTGCAGTGATGAAAGATGGTGTCATGGCAGGTTTCCCGGTCGTGAATGTGAAGGTTTCCGTATTTGATGGTAAAGAACATCCGGTTGACTCGAAGCCGATTGCTTTTGAGACGGCTGGGCGCGAGGCCTTTAAGTTGGCCTTCAAGGATGCCAACCCTGTCTTGCGCGAGCCGCTTATGAATGTAAGAATCGTTGTGCCCGAGGAAAACATGGGTGATATCTTAGGAGATCTGAATACCCGCCGCGCTCGTGTCCAGGGAATGGATACTGAGAAGGGTCGTTCCGTTGTTACTGCTCAGGTACCGTTAGCAGAAATGCAACGCTACACGACTGATTTACGCTCGATGACGGGAGGTCGGGGCGTCTTTTTAATGGAATTTTCTCACTATGATACAGTGCCCAACCACCTCGCTCAAGACGTGATTGCCAATCACCAAAAAGAGAAGCAGGCAGCCAAAGAAGAATAATAATTATATTGAGTTAAACAGAGATGTCCATGAGCTTTTCGCGCCCATGGACATCTCTGTTAATTTCTACCTGCTGGCTAGACCCGACTTGATAAATAACCACGGAGCCAATTCTGAAATCCAGATCCCCACAAGGGTAAAGCGTAGATAATTCAGGCTGTGTGCGATTAGGGTCTCGTTTTGTGGGAATATGCGACCGAGGCCACCCCATAGGATAAGAACACCTGCGATACCAATCAGATAGCGGATGATCCGGTTCCACCAGATACCGCGCGCGTCAAATCCGCCCTGGACTGTCAGCAAT
>CAZPWU010000421.1:0-3016 GCA_964590325.1 uncultured Anaerolineaceae bacterium
TATCTTGTTTACTACGCTGTTCCAGATAAACTTGATCTGGGTATTTTCCATCGTTCGTTTCTGTAAGATGGCTCCGGCGCGTAAGCTATCGCGCCGGTGGACGATAGTAATCGATTTCACGTAACGGGTCAGGAAAATGCTCTCTTCCAAGGCACTGTCACCGCCTCCGACAACGACGACATCTTTGTCCTTGAAGAACCATCCATCACAGGTTGCGCAATAGGAAACACCTCTACCGGTCAGCTCGGTCTCACCAGGGACGTTGAGGTGAACCGGAGTGGCACCAGTTGCAATAATAATGGTATCCGCCAGGTACTCGCCATTATAGGTCTGCACACGGAAAGGACGGTGTGAGAGGTCAACTGCTGTGGCAGTATCATATTCAATTCGTGCCCCGAAGCGTTCGGCTTGCTTCTGGAAAAGCTCTGCTAGCTGTATTCCACCCACACCTTCCGGAAAACCGGGGTAATTTTCAACAGTATGGGTCAAGGAAACTTGTCCTCCGAGATCCATACCTGTCAGGACAATCGGGTTTAGGAAGGCACGCGCCGCGTACAGGGCTGCCGAAAGACCCGCCGGACCCGCTCCAAGGATCAACACCTTGACGTGCTGAGCGTCATCTGCTTTACCGGCTGTTATATTTTGAAAACTTAAATCCATCATGACACCTCTGAAAAGCGATTATTCCTCACCTTATAAGATGTGAGAGAACCTGAAAGGTTGCATAAGAGATGTATTAACACACTAAATCAAGCCATTCATCTGCTTGCTTACTACCGCCATGGACGCAATCGATATAAGCCTGCAGCAGGGCTTGTGTAACAGGCCCTACTTTACCCTCACCGATCTGTCGATAGTCGATCATCCGCACCCCTACCAGCTCGGCGGCTGTCCCGCTGATGAATACCTCATCAGCGATATAGAGCTGGTCGCGGGTGATCATTTTCTCCACCACTCGCAATCCCATGTCCGCTGCCAGGGTTAAGACTGTATCTCGTGTGATCCCCTCTAAGACTGTGGAATCCGGAGGCGTATAGAGCACATTTTTACGCACCATGAACAGGTTCTCACCCGTGCATTCAGCGACGAAACCCTGCGGGTCAAGGATCACGGCTTCGTCGTAGCCAGACCGTAGAGCCAGGGTCTTTACAAGCATTGAATTGACATAGTTCCCTGCCACCTTGGATTTGGTCATGTTTATGTTCGGATGTAGACGGGTAAAGGAGGAGACCATCATGTGGATACCCATCTTCTGCGCTTCCACGCCCAAATAAGGCCCCCATTCCCAGGCGGCGATCCCCACCCGCGGCCGGGACAGGTCCATGTTCATACCCATAGGACCTGCCAGATACATCAAGGGACGGATGTAGCATTCGCTAAATTGGTTGGCGCGGATCGTCTGGTGAACAGCCTGGCGTAGCTGCTCAACTGTATAACGGAAGTCGCGGACACCCAGGATATGGATAGAATCAAGAAACCGCTCCAGGTGCTCGCGCAAGCGGAAGACCGCCGGTCCCTGAGGGGTGCGGTAGCAGCGGATGCCCTCAAAAACGCCTACCCCATAATGCAAGGTAGGCGTTAACAAATGTACGGTTGCCTGGTCATAGGGGACAAGTTCACCGTCCATCCAAACCATGTGTGAGTCCATGAAAATCTCCTCTTTCTGCGCCCCTCCTCCCGATTAGGGATGGGGAATGGGGTTTGTTATTTGAATATCTCAGCTACTTTCATCAATAGTTGGGGATTCGACAAATGCACCCTCACAACCCTCCGACCACGTGCAATCAACGATTCCAGATCTCCCAGAGCCTGAGCCCGCTCCAGGGTAGCAAAAGTAATCCCCTCCTCTGGGATGATAACATCCTCAACCGGGTCAGCAGTGATTTGAATAAACAGTCCGTTATTTGGACCACCCTTGTGGAGTTGCCCGGTGGAATGTAAGAAGCGCGGGCCGAAACCAATCATGGTCGCAAGGTGAGTTCGTTTCATGATGGCACTCCGTAGACGGCGGAGGACTGAACCGATTTGCCGGTTACGAGGCAGGTAGGCGTTCAAAGCCACATAGTCCCCTGATCGTGCCTGAGCCAGGAAGGCTGTCAGGATGTCAGCAAGGGTGACAGGTTTCTCACCCATAGATATTGGGACAGATAATGCTGACCCGTATAACCGGACACCCTCACCTTCCCAGAGAGGCTGACCTTCGTACAATTTTCCTGCTCTCCGGTAGGCATCGATCTTTGCCAACGTACGCGTTTTACTATCCTGTACATCGGGCTGATCGAAGGCATTAACTCCCAGGATAATGCAGGCAACGGCAACTGCCACACACCAACGATAAAATTCGGCCCCCAGGTCATCGGTCTTTACATCGAATGTAAGAACCGGGTGCCCGGCTTCACCGAGTCTGGATACGTCCTGGTCATACCTCCCCTCCTGCCGCAAATAGATAAATAGACGGTCGCTGCCATACATATCAGGGGTTCCCAGCGGTTCACCATCCACGGGAACAATCCCCTGCCCCTGTTTTCCACTGCTTTCCGCAACAAGCTGCTCGAGCCAGGACCCAAAGGCGGTAAACCTGGGATCGGCAATCAGAGTCAGCTTATCACGACCGTTCAAGGCAGCCTCGCCCAGCACGGTGCCCAAAACCAGACCGGGATTACGCACTGCTGGCTGTTCCGGGGTGCATTCATGGTACATCCTGCTAGCCCGGTCAAGCAGATGTTCAACATCCAAACCAAGTAAGGCGGCAGGCACCAGGCCGAAGGCACTCAAGGCTGAATAGCGTCCACCGACGGTCGGATCAGCTAAAAGGATGCGGCGGAAATGACGCTTACGGGCGATCTTTTCCAAGGAAGTGCCAGGATCGGTGATGGCGATAAAATGCTCGGCTGCGCTTTTACCCACTGCTTTCCGAGCGCGTGCCCAGAAATAATCCAGGAAAGCGTTCACCTCAGCCGTCCCGCCAGATTTGCTGGATACGATGTACAGCGTCCGTTTCACCGGAGAACGATGG
>CAZPWU010000422.1:0-2989 GCA_964590325.1 uncultured Anaerolineaceae bacterium
TCTGGGATACCCATGTGATGGCAACGGTGCCCAATATCCAGACCGCTTCCCTTCCTTGTACGAAAATCCCCGAAATCTTCTTTATGGATACCATCGCCGGGGTAAATTTCCAGCCTGAGTTTTACGTGGATATAACCGCCCAGTGGGAGATCAAGGCGGCCATGATCGCCTGCCACAAAAGCCAGGAAGGCTGGATGATGAACCAGTACGGAGTTCCCTGCGTGGAGTTTGGTCAAACCCAGTCGCGCCTGCGCGGCTTCCAGGCCGGCTGCGACTACGCCGAATGCTTCCGGCGACCGAAATTCTTTCCCGGTGTGACGCGTGCGGGCGGGTTATTGCCATAGGAAGAAGATAGCATTCGGAAGAGCACATTGGTGATACTGGTGTGGTTACGGTCCGACCACGCCTCCGAGTACGCTTTCCAGGCGCTCCTAAACTAAAGCTGCACGGTCGTACTGCTGCTTGATACCAATTTCGTTACTCTGGATGCTGTCAGGATAGCATCTCAATGCTCACCTAGCGTTTATGGAAAGGATCGATCCAGATGGGATTATGGAATATGGGAAGCTTGCCTATCCCACCCTGGTTGCAGCGGGAGGTAAGATGCTTGCCGCAAGCAGCCAGTCCGAAGTGCTTGAAGGAGATTGGCAGCCGGGTGTACTGGTGATTATCGAGTTTGCAACAGCCGAAAAGGCCAGACAGTGGATTAATTCGCCTCGTAGGAAGCGCTGTATCGACCGTGTGCCCACTCGATTTCTTCCCAACATAAGGGCAAGGGGGTGAAGAAGCAGTCGATGCCCTTCACACCGCATGCTTCGACTACCGATGTCCATATCCTTAGAAGTCGCTTGGGTTCGACGGCTGGATCAATGTTCCAGAACTGCAGGGCATTGGCTCCAGCGTTGATCGCTTTTCGCAGCATATCCTCTACCATCTCACCTTTAGAAAGCATCTTTGTGGGACTGACCATGGCATTGAACTGACAGTTCGGCAGGTTTCGATTAACCGCCGCTATGTTTGAAATAAAGGATGCTTCC
Source organism: uncultured Anaerolineaceae bacterium (assembly GCA_964590325.1). GTDB lineage: Bacteria > Chloroflexota > Anaerolineae > Anaerolineales > UBA4823 > CAZPWU01. The sequence goes on from CAZPWU010000422.1 coordinate 1,038, forward strand.
AGAGAGTAGAGCCCAGGAATCCCAGAATATACTTCGATAAAATTATCCACCGAGACGTCACAATGATGTAACGCAGCTCGGATCGGGCTACCCCGCAGCTCATGAAGGAATCTTGCCTGGCGGATGTCGAAGGGAAGAACGGAGTCCCTGTAAATCTGCGGTCCCATGAGCGGTACGTTACAATTGCTCAGCGGCACAGGATCGATATCTCCGAAGTGTTTGCACAGGAAGGCGTACAGGTACCGTTCGGTTTCTAGAATTTTCTCAAAGAGGTCGGATAGAGCCGGCTTGTCTTCCAGCAATTCGGCATAAAACGCCTCTCCCAGCACTCGAAAGGAGTTGTTCGAGACGCTGCCGATATCGATATTGACGGCACAGAGACCGTACAGTCGCTCCAGACGCTCCTTCTCCCGAAGGATCCATTCTCCTTCAGGATGCCGGGATATGTCGATGGGTGCAAGCCGGGAAAGCTCCTTGAGTTTGCGGAATTGAGGGTACAGGCCCCAGGCATCCTGAAGCCTTACCATCGTACCGAGCAGAACCGGAACCAGGTCGAACTGGTGTCGTATGACCGTGGCGATCTGGCCCCCACCCAGGATGGGTTTTTCTTCCCCAATTCCGAGGCTGCCAAACTCACGGTGCAGGAAACGTAGGCGCCCCAGGTACATCTCCTCCAGGGCGTTTTGGGTTTTTTGCTCCGGGCGGGGTGATAGGCAGTGATAATGCTCGTCCCACCACTCCATGGTGAAATAAATGCTGACGGAAATCGAACTGTTCATCGGGATTGCCAAGCCAGTGTGGGGATTTCCTCTACTCCGCGGATAAAAGGATCAGGTCCGCTCTGACCGGGCACACTTTTTCGCTCCTTTCCGTCTACGTGTACGTTCCGTGTTTGCGGGCATAGGAGGTCAGCAGCCGGATATTTTCAAACGGGGTGTCCTTCAGGACCCCATCCCCCGTGCTCAGGGTATACCCCCCCCCTTTGGCGGCGTCCTGCAAGCACCGCTGCACAATCCGCTCGATCTCATCGGGCTCAGCCTCCCGCAGTACGAAGGGGTCCACACCGCCCTTGAGGGCAAGCCGGTCGCCGAAACGGTTTTTGACTTCGCACAGAATAAAGTCTCCCTTAGGCGGGCATTCCAGGGGACAAATCATGGTGATGCCTGCCTCCACCAGATCGTCCAGGAGCCGGCGACCCAGACCGTGCAGGTGATAATGGAAAATCCGATTGTGCCGGCGGGCTACCTCGGCTACTGCCCGGACCAGGGGTAGGTCCCAGGTTCGGAACAGCTCGGGGCTGGTGATGTTCAGGGAGGCGCTACCACAGTTCAGGAACAACCCTTCGACCGGGGTACGCCGGCAGATCTCCTCGGCGATCCCGACCAGGTACCGGATGTAATGGGTCTGCACCTCGCGCAGATAGTCCTCGTGTTCGTGCAAATCAAGTATGGCCTGAACGGCTCCGCCCCGGCGGAATACGGTGAGAAACTCGAAGAAAGTGTTGCCGACCGTGCCCTCACAGATCCCGTCGTCCCCGGTCTGCTCGTATGCAGCGGCGATTGCCGAATAATCCAGACGGGAGGGGTCTTCGAAAAAGTATTCTGCGATTTTGGGCAGGTCCGCCAGAAGGTTGTTGACCGGAGGATCGATCGACCACAGGTCGTAGTCGAAGCAGCTATGCTTGATCTCGTGCAGCTCACCCCGCCTGGTGCGGTAGACTAGCTCGGTTTCGATGAGGTCTTCGCCAAGGAAACGGGAGCGTGCCGTGACCATGGATTTCTGCCGCTCCGAAAGTCCCGGCTCCACCGGGATCCAGGCTTCGCAGCCAAAGAATCGGTACGCATCCAACTGTGCCTTCCACAGCGGGATCTTACCGAACGATGTTCCCCCGAACTCGTAAAACGGTCGACCAGACACGCGTATCGGGATCACATCCCACAGCTCAGGGGAGA
>CAZPWU010000423.1:0-2963 GCA_964590325.1 uncultured Anaerolineaceae bacterium
ACTAGTCCGCATAATTTCTCATTTTACCATACCGGTATAATTCACCTTTGGTGTAGAATGAGGCGCATTAGGGAAAATCCCAAAGACCCCAGAATTATTACATTCACTGATCCCTGATGTCCACCACTGAAAACATTCCCATCATAAATAAAATACCTCATCCGGCTAATACCAAACCGGTCAATACTTATCTCATCCTATTAATAAGTCTGTTTGTTTTAGGCTCCCTCTTTGTTATTACAAGTCTGCCTGCGGCTGCGGGTCCCTCTCCCCAACAAACGATATCTGAGACATTGTCAAATCCAAGCAATACGCCATCCCCAACTGCATCCTTGCCGATTGGTCTCTCGTCCAGTAGTCTGTTAACCACAACCATAACGCTGACCCCTACCTTACCGACTGCAACCGATACTGTTACAAGCATCCCGACAACCACAGTCACCGCCACCCCGACTGAAACACAACCACCCATCCTGCCAATGAATGTCTATATACCCGTCGTCATTTCATTCTATCCAATCCCAACACCGACACCAACGCCTACCTTTACACCCACACCCACCCGCACGCCAACCACCATTGTCGTCTGCCGCAACCTGTCTCCACCCCTGAGCATCCCCGATAATAATCCGAATGGTAGCAACAGCACTCTGGAGATCCCTGATCCGGGCCTCTTGATTGACCTAAATCTGTACATCAACATCAGCCACTCCTGGGTCGGGGATATAAAGGTCTCATTAGCACATCAAAACACCGGTCACGGTATTACGCCATTGGATCGTCCCGGTGTACCGACCAGTAACTTGGGATGCCAGAACGATAACATTATTACCATCCTTGATGATGAAGCTTCTCAACCGGTAGAGAACAAATGCGCCAGCTACCCGGTCGCGATCTCAGGATCGTATATTCCAAATGCCCCTTTAAGCACTTTCGTAGGCGAAACCATCTCAGGAGATTGGATCCTAAATGTCGCCGATCTTTACCTTAACGATACTGGCCGCCTGAACGCCTGGTGCCTCGAAGCGACCATCGGGGATGGCTTGCCCGAACCAAGTCCAACTCCAACCCCTACAGCTCTACCAAGCGAAGCCATGATCCATGGGATGACCGGAAAAAACCAGCTTTACCCACTGGATTGTGAGTCGCGTGCTGCGGTAGATTGGGCAGCTCATTTCGGCTACCATATCGACGAGGTCGAATTCTTCAATCATCTCCCCTCTTCAGATGACCCAGATACGGGTTTCGTCGGTAATGTCAACGGCGCCTGGGGACAGATCCCCCCGCACGATTATGGGGTGCATGCCTTTCCGGTCGCCAGCGTTTTACGAGGGTATGGACTAACGGCGACTGCATACCGGATGATCCGGTGGGATGATGTCAGGGCTGAAATTGCTGCCGGGCACCCCGTGATTGTATGGTTGATCGATGGGGCTATCAACGGCATTCCGGTGTATTACACCGCAGCATCGAATGGACACACCACTATTGTGGCACGCTACGAACATACTGTCAATCTTATCGGATACTCCCCAACCAGTGTCACAATCCTGGATGGAGCCTCAATTTATACTCGTGCATTGAACCAGTTTCTGGACTCCTGGTCTGCATTAAGGAATATGGCGATTTTATATCGCCCGTAATATCTCAACCCGGGCTGAGCTATTGCTATTTTCTTTTTAACTGCTTTATGCTAAACTCTTCTGTGGAGAAGAGGAGTGAGATATGACCAAGATCGTCAATATCATAAAACAAATCGACATTTTTTACGGTTTGACCTCAACGCAGTTGGAGCTAATTGCTAATTTATGTCAGGAACAAACCTATCAAGCCAATGACATTATCTTCCTGGAGAACGCCCATAGCGATGAGTTGTATATCATCCTCCAGGGAGAAGTTGACATCCTGGTTTATCCAGCATTGGTCAGCGATCAGGCTGAGGAGCGTGTACCTGTCAGGATTGCTACCCTGCGGCGCGGACAATCATTCGGGGAAATTGCACTGGTCGATCGAGGCCTAAGATCAGCGACCGCCCGTGCCTCTCAAAAAGATACCCACCTTTTGATCCTGCCACGCGAGAAGCTGATGCTGTTGTGTGACACCTACCCTCTGCTCGGCTACCGGTTGATGTATAACCTGGCTGCCGATCTGGCGCTTAAGCTGCGTAGCACTGACCTGCGCCTCAGGGAAGAAATACTATACGGTTCGCGCCAAAAATTGGGTTAGGAATATCATTGGTCAAACGATGATCGTCGCTCCCTGCTGATCAAAGAAAAATCCTGCCTAATCTTTAGATTAAAAACTTTTAATGTCTATGCAATTTGTATAATTTATGTTAAACTTTTTAGAATCTTTATCCAAGGAAATCGTGGGAAGCGATGACCCGTTTTACTCGATGCGATATTTACCCGCAATTCGGCTACCATCTGATGTGGTACACGGCAGCCGAGTATTCATCGCCACTATGCTCCTTAGACTTATGCATTCGGAAAGTGTTGTTTAGTATTTTCCTGGCATATTAACCATCCGCCGGGAAAAAGGAGAACGAGTCACGCTCCCAGCCAGGCGATAATTCAAGCTACGCCGAAGAGGAAAGGAGGTCGCTCTATTGAAGATAGTCTACCTATACCAAAACATCGAGCATAAAATTGGAAAAGGAAATAATTCTATTAAGCCTGTCTAAACTCAAAGGAGAAGGAGAAATGTTTAAACGAGTCTTCAACCTAATATCTTTACTTATTGTTGCCAGTATGATCCTAATAGCCTGCCAACCCTCAGCATCCACTAAGTGCGGTGAGGATAGGTTTGGTTGTGCAGTCATCAAACCGGGCTCGACGATCAAGATCGGTATGGGCGCCCCTATGACCGGCGACAACGCCCAATTCGGCAAGGATATCTCGCAGGGCGCGTCATTAGCCATCACAGACGCTGGCGATTTTAATGGCTTCAAATTCGAGTTAGTC
>CAZPWU010000424.1:0-2960 GCA_964590325.1 uncultured Anaerolineaceae bacterium
CGGGCTTACCCGAACCGACCGGTCACATAGTCTTCCGTCTGCTTATGTTTCGGGTTGGTGAAAATTTGGGTCGTGGCTCCATACTCTACCAGCGTACCGATCCGGGTTTGGGGGCTATCGATCATCAGAAAAGCCGTGTAATCTGAAACGCGCGCCGCTTGCTGCATGTTATGGGTCACGATGACAATGGTATAGGTAGATTTCAGGTTTTGCATTAACTCCTCGATCTTAAGTGTTGCTACCGGGTCAAGGGCTGAAGCCGGTTCGTCCATAAGTATAATCTCAGGTTGGACCGCCAGGGCGCGGGCAATGCATAAGCGCTGCTGCTGACCGCCAGAGAGCGCCATACCCGATTGATTAAGTTTATCATTAACTTCATCCCACAGGGCAGCTTGCTCCAGGCTTCGTTCAACAATAGCATCGAGTTCCGTACGGCGGTGAACACCATAAAGCCGGGAGCCATAAGCCACGTTATCATAAATACTTTTGGGGAAAGGGTTCGGGCGTTGGAAAACCATACCTGTCCTGCGACGTACGTCCACGATATCCACCCCAGGGGCATAGATGTTCTGCCCACCCAGGAAAATCTCACCCTCGCTATGTGTGTTGGGCACGAGATCGTTCATACGGTTCAAGGAACGCAACAGCGTTGACTTACCGCAACCCGAAGGGCCGATAATCGCTGTGATTTTATTAGCAGGTATAGTCAATGTGATATTTCCCAGGGCTTTGAATTTTCCGTAGTAAAAGGAGAAATCTCGAATATTCACCTTGGCTTCTTCTCCAGCCAGTATGATCGTTGGTGGCTGGACAGGGTCCGATTGAAAAGACGGTTGAACTTCCAGGGGTTTAGTTGGTTTATTATCAGACATGATCGTTCTCAATTCGGTATTCAAGTAACCTATTTCCCTTGTAAGTGAGAGGTGCGGTAATACACCCAGACTCTCACTACAATATTGATAACCAGGATGATGACCATCAGCACGAGGGCTGTAGCCCAGGCCTGGTTGATCCGCTCGGGATAAGGCTGCTGGGCGTATTTCCACAAGGTCAGGGGTAGTGAGTCCACGGGCTGCTCAAAGATGCGGTTAAAAATTACCAGCAGCCCTTGATGGCTGGCGATACCGCTGTGGATGATCTTGCCGATCTCATAATTCTCGTTGCCGAGTGCAGTGAATAGCAGCGGGGCTGTTACACCGGAGGCACGCGCCAGGCCTAAAAGAATACCGGTGACGATACCATTTGCCGCCGCCGGGAGGACTACGCTGAGGGTTGTTTTCCACTCTGGGGCTCCAAGGGCGAGAGAACCTTCACGAAGAGATTGCGGCACGAGTTTTATCATTTCCTCGGTCGTGCGTATTATGGTTGGGAACATGATGATCGCAAGGGCGATCCCACCGGCCAGTGCAGAGTAATGCCCCTGATTTTTCACGATCAAGGCGTATCCGAATAGTCCGATGACGATAGAGGGAACCCCAGATAGGACATCCGTACCGAAACGTACTGCGGTCCCTAGAGGGGTGTTAGGACGGTAAGCGGCGTAAATGGCAGCTAAAATACCTGGGGGGATGGCGAAGATTCCACCTAAAAAAGTCAGGATCAGAGTGCCAGCCCAGGTATTGGCGCACCTCTCCAGCGAGCCGCCGCCACATGCGAGGATCGGCAGCACACCGGGTGAGGCTATCTGCCTGGAGACCGAGCTGGCGGGCAAGAAAATCGGTGGCGAGTTGGGGAGCCCGGTTCGGTCGTTGGGCTGCCAGCCGAGCCAGCGCAGCCAACAAAGCTGGCAGGCAAAACCCAGGCGGTTGTGGTCTCCCCGACAACGCAAGATCTCCGCCTGATCTTGGATGGTCAAGGTGAAGTAGCGGGCCAGGATGTATTCGTCCAGTTCTTTGGGGAACTCAGAGAAAGCGCGATGGGCTGAATTGGACAGGATCGAGGTGGGCATGGGTGGTTTTGGCTACCTGTTCCACTTGGAGTGACATCTGCCGAGGGTAGAAAAACTTCATAATTAACCTTTCATGTATCTTCCGCCAGCAAAGAGGGAATTTCCCGCACTATATCATCGCGGACGGCGCGGAACGCTGCGATAATCGCTTCCTCGCTGCTAGAAGCTTTCGCAGGGTCCGGAAATTCCAGGTGAACACGCCGGCCCACCCCCAGCCATAATGGGCATTCCTCGGCTGCCGAATCGCAGACCGTCACGACCAGGTCGAATGAGACGTGCTGCAGTTCTTCCACGCTTTTGGAGCGTCCTCGATGTTCGATCCCGACTTCCCTCAAAACCTGGATTGCCAGGGGGTGAACATACCCGGTTGGACGAGTCCCGGCGCTGTAGGCCTGCCACACCTCGCCCAGGGTCGCGGTGACAATAGCTTCAGCCATCTGTGAGCGGCACGAATTGCCCGTACAAAGGAACAGTACCTTACGAAGTGGCAGCCGAACAGACGAGTTCATACCTTCCTCCGATCCAGTTCATCGTCAGTGTGATCCAATTCGATGATTTCGCCGGTGACCACGAACACGATTCGCTCACAGATATTGGTCACGCGGTCAGCCAGCCGTTCCAGGTTGTGGGCCGCCCAAAGCAGGTAATTCGCCCGGTCAATCGTCGTGGGATCAGCGATCATGATATTGACCAGATCGTGATACACCCGGTTGTAGAGCGCGTCCACTTGATCGTCCTCGATCGGTATCGAGCGGGCGGCCTGATCGTCTCGGGCGACGAAAGCCCCCAGGGAATGGTGCAGCATATCCAATCCCAAATCGGCCATTCGGGGGATGTCTACCAGAGGCTTGACGAGCGGTTCGTCGCCCAAAAGTAAGTTGATCCGGCAAATGCCTTTGGCGTAGTCGCCGATGCGTTCCAATTCGGTGATGATTTCAAGGATAGCAGCCAGCAGCCGCAGGTCACGTGCTGCCGGCTGCTGGGTGGCAATCACGGCTAGGCAGTCGTGTTC
>CAZPWU010000425.1:0-2958 GCA_964590325.1 uncultured Anaerolineaceae bacterium
GCCTTAATCCTGGCAGTAGTGTCGACTTGGTCTAGAGTTTGTAATACAGACATTGCGACTCCTTCAGAAATAACTTACTTATTATCTTTATTCTTTCACATTCTGCGATTCGCTTAAGGGATGTGTCACCGGATTAGATGCGAGCAGGTTGGTGTGTTCGATCAATAATCGATACCCGGTCTCGTAATCGCTGGTGCAGATAGCATCGACCATCTGCTGGTGATAATCCCAAACCTGTTGTAGGTAATGTAAATCAGTATACAGGTTGAGGCCGACGGTTTCATAAGCTTCCCAATAGGCCTCTAAAATACCCAATACGAATGTGTTGTCCAGGCGCTTGTAGATGATCAGATGCATCTGGCGGTGTTCGTCATGGGGAATCTGGATCGGATTGCCACGTAACTTATCCCATGCCTGGACCACAAGAGAGCGTAGATCATCTTGGTCCTGCGAGGTCAGCAGGCGTACAGCCTGGTGCCAGTACGATGCTTCGATATGATTGCGCAGGTCAGTAAAAGCCTGGAAATAAGCTTGATTTATAGCAAGTGCATAGGACAGGCTTTGCTTGACCGCAGGGAAGAAAGAATAAGGCATACGACGGATACCGGTCCGCGGACGTGCCTCGACCAGGCCCAATGTCTTGGCTGCCTCTAACTGTTCGCGCAGGGTGGTAATACTGACTTTAAGTTCCTTGCTTAGCTCACTTAGAGGCGGTAATCGATCTGAACCTGTCCCTTCACAAGCTGAAGCCAGGTATTGGATGAAGTCTGAGGGGGTATAGTTACGCAGCACAGGAGGTCCTTTTAAACTGATTAATTATATTAAACTAATTAAACTGATTATTTGACAGTTCAAGGCATAATTTTATCAACCAGCGCTTAAAAAGTCAAGAGTGAATTATGATTGTGTTGATTAAACTGTGAAAAGCGGGGGGAGTTGCTCAAGTGCACGGGCAAGTCGTGTCCCATGCCAGGCGATCAGACTGCCTTCCACCAGCAGCACACGGTCTTTCTGTATGGCGAGTGTATCGGGAAGTAATTTATATATCAATTGGCGGTCTAGGTTTGTAAAAAGGTACGGCTCATTGGGCAGAAGGATCAGCTCGGGGTTTGCTGCGCGGATCTCATCCAGTGTAACACGGGGATACCGTGTATCACGGGACTCAGCATCATCACCACTTTTCTCCTGGGTGGGTAGGTTATCCTGACCTAAGTCAGCAGATAGGGGGTATCGCCGTTCGCGATCTACAAAAACGTTCTGACCACCCATCACCTGCAATAAGTCATTCGCATATGTATGGCGGTTGAAGGTCATCCACCAAAAACGATCCGCATCATCATGCCCTCTGCCTAACTGCCCCTGCCAGATCGGGCAAAAATAGCGTTGGAGTGAGCGCACCTCCAAAGAAGACTCCATCCATTCTAATATCATTTCCAAGGTCTCCAGGCGAACTGCTGCGGTCCGGTCTAGATATAACCCAACCAATGTCCACAACACATCCAGTGACTGTCGTATAGTTTGCGGAAAGGTGACCCATACCTGCACCCCAAATGCTTCTAAAGCTTCAACCACTTGCTGAGTGTTCTCTTCCTGATTGGCAAGCACTAATTCTGGTTCTAGGGTTAAAATATCCGCAACGCGCGGATTCTTTGTCCCCCCTAAGCGGGGTAACCCCCGTAACGCCTCTTCAGGATAGACACAATAATCGGTGATCCCTACCAATACCCCACCCAACCCCAGATCAAACAGGCTCTCTGTCAGCGAAGGCACCAACGAGACCACTCGCTGAGGTGGATGGTTAAAGTGCAGGATATTTTTAGAGCTATTTCCTGCAAGCGTCACTGTTTCCTCAAGAATTGTACAGCAGCTGCCGTGATCAAAGCCACTCCGCGAGGCAAGGCATCTTCATCGAAGTTAAATTTCGGGTGATGGTGAGAGGCGTTTAACCCCATTTCAGGATTGGCCGATCCAATAAAGAAATAACAACCCGGGATCTCACGGGTCATAAATGCGAAGTCTTCCGAACCCATGGTGCTGAAATCATCATCAAGCTGGCTGCCCGGTAAAACCTGTTTTGCTGCTTGCCATATCACATCAGTGATCTGTGGGTCGTTGATCACGGCCGGCGTGATCGACTGTAGATTTAACTCGACCTGACACTCCATCGCCTCAGCAATACCTTCTACTATCTGACGGAACCGGGATAGAACGCGTTCACGCACTGTCGGATCAAACGTTCGGATAGTACCTTGCATCTCTGCAAAGGAAGGGATCACGTTAAATGCATCTCCGGTATGGATGGTTGTCACGCTCACAACCGCCGATTGAAGAGGGGGGACATTGCGAGAAACGATGCTTTGGAGTGCGTTAATGATCTGAGCAGAGGCATACACCGGGTCAATCGCCAAGTGGGGTGCTGCGCCATGGCCTCCACGCCCTATAATGCGCATCCTAAATATCTCCGATGCTGACATCACCGGTCCTGATCGAATCCCCAACCATCCAACCGGTTTCTCATTCCACAGATGCAGGGCCAGTGCCAGGTCGGGCTTTGGGTCCTTTAATACACCTTCTTTTATCATGCCCTCAGCCCCGCCTAATCCCTCTTCTGCAGGCTGAAAAACAAACTTAACTGTTCCGTCCAACTCCTGACGATGGTTATATAAAATTCGTGCCACGCTTAATCCGATAGCGATATGTCCATCGTGGCCGCAAGCATGCATCACCCCAGGCGTCTCAGAGGAATAATCAACTCCTGTCTCTTCCTGGACTGGCAATGCATCCATATCAAAGCGCAGTAAGATCACCGGACCTGGGCGTTCCATCTCCAACAAGGCGGTGACACCAGTTTTCGCGATCCCTGTGGTGACTTTCAATCCCAGGTCTTCTAATTCACGGGCTACAATCCCCGCGGTGCGAACTTCGTTAAATCCAATCTCTGGATGGCGATGGAAATCA
>CAZPWU010000426.1:0-2956 GCA_964590325.1 uncultured Anaerolineaceae bacterium
ATGTCCCGGGGGAAGACCTGCCGGGGGTGCTTTACGCGGTCGCCTTCCTGCAGCATTTAAACCTGGGCCATAATGTCCAGGTCGGGAGGCGGGTGGCGGTGATCGGCGGTGGCAACTCTGCAATCGACGCGGCACGCTGCGCCTTACGACTCGGTGCGCAGGTGCAGCTGCTCTATCGCCGCTCACGGGTCGAGATGCCCGCGGCCAGCTACGAGGTTGCGGCAGCCGAGGCCGAGGGAGTCGAGTTAAACTTCCTGGTTGCCCCATCGCGCGTCTTAGAAAAGGATGGGCAAGTGGTTGGGATCGAGTGCATTCGCATGCAGCTTGGCGAGCCGGATGCCAGTGGAAGGAGACGGCCTGTCCCCATCCCGGGTTCTGAGTTCACACTGGAGGTTGACACAATTATTGCCGCCATCGGGCAGAGCGTCGAATCCGAGGGGTTGGATATCAAGTCGAATCGGGGCAACTTGGTGGTGGACCCTGAGACGCTGGAGACATCCCTGCCCGGGGTATTTGCCGGAGGCGATGCCGTACTTGGGCCAGCTTCGGTGGTAGAAGCGGTAGGCGCTGGTATCCAGGCAGCCGAATCCATCCACCGCTACCTGCGCGGGATCGATCTGCGCCAGGGGAGGGTATTGTCCTGGCCCAGACCGGAGGAGATCGTTGTAAAGCCGTCGGTGGAGGTCCGACCGGCTGCTCGCCAGCGGATGCCCGAACTGGTTCCGACCGAGCGGATTGCCGGTTTCCAGGAGATCGAGCAGGGGCTGACCGAGGAGCAGGCTGTGGCGGAAGCGCAGCGCTGCCTGGAATGCGCAGTGTGCTCCGAATGCCTGCAGTGCGTCAGCGCCTGCCAACGCGGGTCCATCCATCACGACGAACAGTCCCAGCGGTTGGAGTTGGATGTGGGGACTGTCATTGTCGCCACAGGTTTTGACGTGTTCGACCCGCGCCGTAAGCCTGAGTTTGGCTACGGCGTGTACCCGCAGGTCATCACCACGCTGGAGTTCGAGCGTCTGGCCTCAGCCTCTGGACCGACGATGGGTCGGATTGCCCTCAACGGTAGGACACCCAGACGGGTGGTTTTTGTGCAGTGCGTCGGCTCGCGCGACCTCAGCCTGGATATTTCATATTGTTCGCGCGTGTGCTGTATGGCCGTGGCAAAGCAGGCTCACCTGGCTCACGATCGTCTGCCGGGTGCGCAGGTCACGGTGTTTTATATGGATGTGCGCGCGTTTGGCAAAGGTTTTGAGGAATTTTACGACCGGGTGCGTCAGGAGGGTGTTATTTACCGGCGCGGGAATCCTTCGGAGATCATTCGACGTGGGGATGCACTGATCGTACGTGCCGAAGACACCTTGCTGGGTGAGCCGGTTGAAGTGGAGGCCGATCTAGTCGTACTGGCGGTGGGCCTCCAGCCACGGTCTGATGCGGAGGCCCTGGCGCGTTCCCTTAACCTGAAGAGGGGGGAGGATGGCTTTTTCCTGGAGGATCATCCGAAGCTACGGACGGTTGAGAGCAACCTGCCCGGCGTGTTCCTGGCGGGGTGCTGCCAAGGGCCTAAGGACATACCCGATACGGTCGCTCATGCAAAAGCCGCCGCCTCGGCTGCGATGATCTTATTGGCCAATACAGGTGAATCTGACGATATAGAGGCAAAACCAACCGATGTTCGTCCCGCTTCGGAAGCCTCCCCAATGAAAGAAGCCGAATATGCTTAAGATTGAGAGCCGCCAATTTACCCAAGATCACGGGTTGCTCGCTTGCATCCAATGTGGTAAGTGTACCGGAGGATGCCCTATGGCGATCAAGACCCGGCTTAACCCGCGCAGTCTGATCTACCGGATGCTGATCGCCGGGAATGGGTTCGAACTGGATGGGCGCGAGGAGCTGTGGGACTGCACGACCTGCGCGACCTGCTACAGCCGCTGCCCGAAAAAGGTAAACCCTATGGAGGCGATCATCGCCCTGCGAGGGGCCTTTGTCGAGAAAGGTCGCGTCCATCCGAACGTCAAGACCGCCCTGGAGAGCACCTTTCGCTATGGCAATCCGCTGACCATGCCGCGCGAAGACCGGGGAGCGTGGGTTGGCGATCTTACTGTGAAACCCATCGGAGAGGGAGCCGAATACCTGTATTATGTTGGCTGTACGCCCTCCTACGACCCGCGCGTCCAGAAGGTGGCGCGCTCCCTGGTGAGTCTCCTCCAACGGTCCGGGGTGGACTTCGGTATCCTGGGAAACGACGAGGTCTGCTGTGCGAGCGAGGTGCGACGGCTGGGTGAAGCCGGATTGTTCGAGATGATGGTGGAAGAGAACGTGGAAACGTTCAAGAGCTTAAAAGTTACGAAAATATTCACCACCTCACCTCACTGCTTCAATGTGTTTAAGAATGATTATCCGCAGAGCGGCTGGCAGGTGCAGCATTACACTCAGCTCCTGGCAAAGCTGGTAACGAACGGCGGTCTGGAGTTCTCCGGTAGGCTTGAGAAGACCGTGACATATCATGATCCTTGTTATCTTGGCAAACACAACGGCATATTCGATGAACCGCGCACCGTGCTGCAGAGCATCCCGGGCCTGAAGCTGATCGAGATGGACCGCTCGCGCGAGAAAAGCCTGTGCTGCGAGGGTGGCGGTGGGCGCATGTGGCTGGAGGGCACCAATCCCGGTACACGCCTGGCGCAGCTACGCATCAAGGAGGCGTTGGAGACCGGGGTAGAGATCCTCGCTACCGCCTGCCCGTTCTGCTTGCTGACACTGGACGAGGCCCTGAAAAGCGTAAATGCTCAGGATCGTTTGCAGGTGATGGATATCGCTGAGCTGGCGGTGCAAGCGCTATGATAAAGGCGAATCGAGAGATAAGATGACCTTTACCCCAAAAATCGGTGTGTATATCTGCCATTGCGGTATCAACATTGCCGCGACGGTGGACGTGCTGACGGTGACTGAGTTTGCTGCG
>CAZPWU010000427.1:0-2956 GCA_964590325.1 uncultured Anaerolineaceae bacterium
TGGCAGGTGCATTGGCTCCGGTGAGGGCCTTGCTGCGAGCCTGGTTTGCCGTGCCACCCAGACCGGTGGAGGCATTCGGGTTGAAGTTCCAGAACCCTATCGGCCTGGCGGCCGGGTATGATAAAGATGGTTTAGGCTGGCGTGGGTTAGCGTGCCTGGGATTCAGTCACATCGAGATCGGCACGGTCACACCCCTGCCGCAACCCGGCAACCTGCGGCCGCGCATCTTCCGGTTGGTGGAGGAGCGCGGACTGATCAACCGCATGGGCTTTCCAGGCCGCGGAGCCAAGTATGTAGCCCGGCACCTGAGGGGGTCACGACCATCCGGGCTGGTGCTGGGGGTTAACCTGGGTAAGAACAAGGACACGCCCCTGGAAGAGGCGGCCCGCGATTACCTGAGCCTGATGCAGACCTTTGCTCCCCTGGCGGACTACCTGGCGATCAATGTCAGTTCGCCGAATACCCTCGGCCTGCGCAGCCTGCAGGCTCGCGATTCTCTCGGAGATCTGCTGACCCTGCTGGCCGAACAGCGCCGTGCCCAGATACAACAGTTGGGGCACCCGCTGCCCCTGCTGGTAAAGCTGGCCCCAGACCTCACCGACGAGGAGCTAGACGATGCTTTATATGCCATCCTTTCCACCGGTATGGACGGGGTGATCGCCACCAATACGACAACCTCCCGCGAGGGCCTGCAGACTCCACTGGCAAGGGAAGCGGGCGGGCTAAGCGGTGTACCGTTGCGCCAGCGCAGCACCCAGATGATCCGGCAGATCCACACCCGCACGCAGGGTAAGCTGCCCATCATCGGCGTGGGTGGAGTATCCAACGCCGAGGATGCCAAAGAAAAGCTGGACGCCGGCGCAGCACTGGTGCAGCTTTATACAGGTTTGATCTACGAGGGACCGGGATTGGTCCAAAAGATATTAAAGGGGCTATAGATATCGGAGAGCGTCGTTGTTAGTTTATATCTTCACCATCCACTTCAACATCAGATTATGTGGAAAATCCGATTATTTTTTATGGTGCTGAACCGAACTCTGGCCTCGCCTTACACTCGAGATGCTTCTAGTGGAGTGAACGAGCTATCGTTATTGCTTCCTGTAAATTAAGATCCAGACCACCCACTTCAAAGCTAACGCCATTTTCCTCCCATAACAGAGTATTTCCATCTATCCAGGCAGCTAACCTGCTATCAAGGTTCACCTCTTCGATAATGCCGTCTGTGAGGAGGCCTGTTTTCACCGCGATTGCCACATCAGGATCTTTGCTGGGTTGAGGTCCACCTGGCATCTCGGCAATGATGATTTCATGACCAGGACCATTGTAGAATAAGATTGCCCAAGCTGTTACTCCCAGCGGCGCAAGCTTGACTTCTCGAAGTGTATAACCAACAGGAAGTTCAGTCGGTACCTTGAGTTGATAATCTGTAAGCGTTTGCGCATCTACAAGTTCATGTACAGATCGTACAATGGGTTTGACGCCAGAAGGGGCATTCCCTGCGAAGTTGCCGATCTCGGTGCGGATGATCCACATATCTTCGGGTAGTGTCCTTGGATTACGTTCAGATGAGGGGTAAGTCTGCATGACAACGGTGTTTGGTCCTAATACGATCTCCCTGAGAATATAAAAAACAGCCGCTCGCACAGAAGGTACAAAGGTCATTGTCAGTAAAACAATGATAAGCATTGATAAGATCGCCAGAACAACTCCCCTCTTCATGGTTATCCCTCTTTTAACCTTAAACAATCTACTTAACCGGATAGGTAATGGCACAATGTGTTGGAACCAGGATGCTGTTTCTGGCTCCGATTTCTTGACGCCCGGAATGTTTTTTATTTGAACTCGTTGATTCTCCTGCCATTTCACGACTAACTTTTCCCACAAAGCTTCTCGAAACTTAAATTTCGCCTCTGGTACTGTATTGGTTAATTCCGCACAAAGACCTACAAGCGAATGGTCTTCTCTTACCTCAACTTCACCATCGTACAAGATTTCTTCAATTTTTGACAACAGCCTTTCGTCTTGTGGGGTAGACTTATTATTTTCTTTCATGGACTTCCTCTTTGTCTGAATGGACATACTGTTGAAGGTAAAATGTCTGAAGATCCTCAAGCCCGCGACAGAGGTGGGAGGCTACCGTCCGTTCATCTAAACCCAAGACTTTAGCGATCTCATGGTTGCGCAAGCCGCCATAAAATTTAAGCACGATGATCTCCTGACGACGAGGGGAGAGCTTATCAATTATTTTTCGGATTAAGACAAACTTTTCCTTTTGCGATATAACCTCATCCGGGAGAAGCATATTGCACTTGATATCAGGAAGGTCATTCAGAGATAATGGCTCTCTTACGTGGCTATTTTTTCGGTAGAAATCTATGACCAGGTCATGAGCAATTCGGAAGAGCCATGCAGCAAAGGAACCATCACCTTGCCATTGAAATCTCCCCAGTTTCCCAGCCACCTTAATGAATATGTCCGTGACTAAATCCTCAGCGTCCTGAACATTAGTAACCCTGTAATTTACGTAAGCATATACTCTTGGGAAATAATGATGATAGAGTTCCTGAAAGGCATTCAGGTCTCGCTGTGCACTTTCGATTAATAACCTCTCCCAATCAGGTTCCAGGATACTAAGCAAGATAAAAGTCTTCCTTTTTCTGTGCTGAACTATGTTCTAATGATTTAACCGAATAGGGGATCAAAATACTGCACTATGCATAAATGAGATGCGGAAGAAAAAGAAACTTTGTTAGAAGTATTTTGTCATCCAACCAATAATAACCGGATCTGCTGTCGCATCTGCTGCCAGATTGACGCGTACTCCCCCAAAGTGGAGGATTGTGTATGAGCATAGCGGTGATACATCTCCTCCAGCAGCTCCCGGCTGTTCCCGGGTTGCCCCAGCACGATCCATTCGAGCTGCTCCAGGTCAGCTAAAAGCTGGTCTTTAGTGACC
>CAZPWU010000428.1:0-2937 GCA_964590325.1 uncultured Anaerolineaceae bacterium
TTGATAGGACTGAATAGACCAGCTTTGCCGCCAGGATTGTCGCAGCGGCTGGCCATGAAATCATGGCGATGGTATAAATTATCTGCAGCCAGGTGGGGGCCTGTGGCATGGCGAAAGACGGCAGGATGATCCCACCCATGCAAATCCCCCATAATATGAGCAAGATTATGTAAATAGGCCAGCGCCATATCCCGCGCACAGTCAGGGAAAACCAGAGCAAGGCGGGGATCGCGCAAAGGGCCAGGACCAGCAATTTTATTGCTCGATCATTCGGCACTATCCAAGGGCCGGCAATAATAGCGCATATAGCCAGGACATACAAGATCATCAGGATAAGTGTCCGACGCGTCCAGAGCAATGGGTTTGACCAAAGGTGGAAGACCAGGGTCGACAGGATTACGCCGATGACAGGAGGGCCAAGGATTACCCATATACCACCATATTCCGATGGAATCAAGAATAACGCGCTTATAAACAAGCCTAATGCGCACAGGAGAAAAATCAGCCAACCCCATGTGGCTCTCCCACTCGACTGTCGAGAGGTAAAATAAATCCCAATCGCTCCGATGAACACAGTGGGGATTAAGCCAGCCAGAAGAGTGTGGTTTATTAACCAGTTAAGGAGATTTTGGATATCGCGGGCCCAGTAGTATTTCAGAGCTGCCCATCTGGACGGGAGGTTGTATTGGCGTTTGGGGGTTGGGGTTGAGGTCGGTCCAGAGTCCGACCCAGCAGATTGATCCGGGTTCAATGACGGCACGTTCAACGCCGAGGGGAAGAGAGAATCCACCCCGGGTCGGGTGGTGCTGATCGCCCAGCCGAGTGCCACAAAAAGCAGGATAGCGGCTGCTATCCAGGCGATAGCCGGCAATGGGCTAAAAACCCGTTGTAGGTTACGTTTCCATCGCAACCGGGTGTTGACCGACTGAATCATGAGGCGGTCGGCCTGGTCATCGGGGATCGCCTCGGGCAGGTTTGCGGGAACCGAGTCTTTCAATCCGCGGAAGAGGGCTGCATCAGCCCGGCACTGCGGGCAATCGGCCAGGTGCCGGTCCAGCTCGGTGCGAGCGACCTGGCTGAGCGGACCATTAACGGCTTGTTGGGTCAGCGCGAAGGCGTCACGGTGGGACAGGTTCATCTCGTTAATTCCTGGTTGGCAAGAGCTATAGCTGTATCTGTCTGGGTTATCAAAAGTCCGCGCAGATTACGGAAGGCATCGTACAAGCGGGTGTAAACGGTCTTCTCGTTGACCTGCAGGATTTGGGCTATCTCTGGGATGGTGAGCTCGTGACGGATGCGCAGGATGACGACCATGCGCTGTTTCTCACCCAACTGGTCCACCGCCGCCCAGAGCTGGCTGCAGTCAGCGTGGTCCAGAGTCGATTCTTCAACGCTGGAAGATCCGGAGAATGTCAAATGCATCGTCTGCAGGATTCCTGCCAGGGCTGAGCGCGCTCTGCTCCGGCGCAGGTAACCACGGCAGGTGTTGACGGCGATGGTGTACAACCAGGCCTTGAAATTTGTGCCGGGCTGGTAGCGGTCCAGGTTCATGGTAGCCGCTACGAACGCATCCTGGACCGCATCTTCGGCCTCGTCGGAGTCGTTTAATATCGAGAAGGCCAGGCGGTAAATGGCTGAACGGTATTGCTCCACAATCGCTTCTACGATCCGTGGATCATCGCGGGGGTTGCTTTGTAGCAAGAGGTCGATGTCAGGTGGCTGGTAACCCATTTCTATGGTATTAAATGCAAATCGAGCCAGAAATTCCTGGAAAATATAATCTTGCTTTAGAATTCCCCACTACGGTGAATATCGGTATCCTCGCCCGGGGACGGCGTGGATATGGTGCGGTGAGGAGGGGTCAAGCTCGATTTTTTCGCGCAAGCGGCGCACTAATTGCGCCAGGCTGTCGTCACGGATGCCGCGCTCAAAGATCTTATCTTCGGGCCAAACGGCGTGGATCAGGTCATCTTTCTCGCAGACCTGGTCCGGGTGATGGCGGAAATACTCGAGCAGCAGGTGCTCCTTGGCGGTAAGTTGGGTTGTGTCAACCGGGACGTTGCTCGTTTTCCGAGGCTGACCTCCCATCAGCAGAGGTTGCCCTTCCAGGCTGGAGAGACGCAGGGCTTCCTCGCCGGGGTCATCGGTCCAGAGTTCTGAGACCCGCCTTTGTACGGCGGGGTGGTCTAACAGACTCTTGACCTCCAGGTCAACTCCCTCAGCATGGGCTTCACACACCGCTCGCAACAGGGAGGGATACCCCCATGAGACCTGGTATATTTTCTGAGTAACGGCTGCACCCCAGGTTAATCTTTTACGCCAGGCGTACCGCGCGATATTCCAATGGGCGTCGCTCTCGCTTAACGGGCCTAGCCAAAGTACATGGGCGTAAAACAGCTCAGCCAGCTCGCTATTTGGGTCGAGGGGGCGGCGGGTGGCGGTGACATAAGTGAGCTGGTATTTATACGTATCCCGCAGAGCTCGCAGGTTGCCGGAGATCGATGGATCGGCTGACTGGCTTAAAGCGTCGAAGCGGTCCAGCAACAGACAAAGCCCCGTGGGGTGACGGTTGAGTCTGTCCTGGAGGGTGACATCCAGTGCTGCCAGCTCATCGGATGCAGCATGTGACTCCCCCAGCGCCTGTCGGACCAGGCGGAAGAGAGCCGGTGGGGTGTGCTCGCTCAGCCGATTGCAGTCGACCAGCACGAAACGGGGCAGAGCTTCATCACCGCTGACCCGGTAGACGATGAAGCCCAGCAGATTGCTCTTACCGGCACCACTCAGCCCGACCACTGCGGCGCATTCTCCAGCCTGCACGGCGGATTTGATTGCGTGCACTTCACGAGCGCGATAATCAGCAGGATAGGTATCCCAAACAGACATTAAAAGTCCCCAGTCCCCACATCCGGCACCTTACCACGGAAAATCCCAAAGACC
>CAZPWU010000429.1:0-2933 GCA_964590325.1 uncultured Anaerolineaceae bacterium
CCCGAAAATCTGAAGCGCATCTTTGAACCCTTTTTTACTACCCGACCAACAGGCGGTGGTACTGGGTTGGGTTTATCAATCAGTTATGGTATCATCACCGACCATGGTGGTTTTATTGATGTCGACACACAGGTCGGTCAGGGAAGCTTCTTCACAATCTATCTACCGTTAGATAGTAATGGTGTTCATGCCTGAAAATATCGTATTGGTGGTCGATGATGAGCCTGGGGTCATTCAGCTCTGCCAGCGCCTATTGGAACGAGCTGGCTTCCAGGTGATGACTTCCAACAAACCCCAAGACGGGCTTGAGATCCTTGAGCATGAGCGGGTTGACCTGCTATTGGTGGATATACGTATGCCGGGGATGGACGGATTCCAGGTCATTGATCTGGCTCGACGACACCAACCTGCCCTGGCAGTGGTGATAATGACCGGATATGGCACCGTTGAGATGGCTATTGAAGCCCTACAACGGGGGGCAGATGGGCTGATATTAAAACCATTTGCTGGCGTGGAATTGGTCCAGAGTGTTAAGAAAGCACTCCAGGAGAGGCAGCATAAACAAGACATCCTACGTCTTCAAGCCTTACGACCCCTCTTCGACATTACTGAGACGTTATTTACAGAGACGAATCCTGATCGTTTAATCGATTTACTGCTCGACGCTGTTTGTGGGCATCTGCAGTGTACCCATGCCGGGTTTTATGAACGACAACCTAGTGAAACTGGACTGTATTTAAAAGCTGGTCGCGGTGAACAACTCACTGATCAGGATGTGACCTTTATCATGGTTGGAGGCGCAGATGGCCTCGCACCAGGAGGCGAGATACCTTTACGTATAAGCCGCGAAGGGCCAGGAGATGCTGCACTTCAAGCAATCCTCGCAGAACATGAGCTTGTATCATTGATGGTTGCCCCCCTGGCTACGCCTGTGTCTCCGAAAAAAGAGGTTGGTCGGTTTTTATTCGCGGCCCGAGAGCAGGGTGAAACAGCTTTTCGCGAGTCAGACTTGGAGATGTTTGTTATTCTCGCACGTCAGGCGGCGGTTGCCTTGGAGAACGCCTATTTGCACGCTGAGCTGCGCGCATATATCCGACGAGTGGAAGATTCGCAGCGCGCGCTTGTCCAGGCCGAAAAGTTAGCTACCGCTGGCCGGCTCACCGCCTCTATCGCCCATGAAATCAACAATCCATTACAAGCCGTGCAAAACTGTCTGCATCTGGCAGGGCGTAAGGAGCTTCCGGCGAAGGAGAGGCAAGGATATCTTAAAATGGCTCAAGGTGAGCTGGAGCGCCTGATGCATACTGTGCAGCGTATGCTTGATTTTTACAGGCCAGGCGCTCTAGATCGTAAGCAAGTCAATATTAACGATCTCTTGAAACGCGTCTTAGGTCTTTTAGAGCAGCAGTTGACCGAACGTGGGATTCAATTACATACACATTATTCTACACGTTTACCCTACGTTTTGGTGGTTGGTGACCAGATACAGCAAGTCTTCTTGAACCTGATCTTAAATGCTATGGAGGCTATGCCCAAGGGGGGTGAACTGTTTATCGAAACATCGCTTGACATAAATGAGGTGGTGGTAGTTCTACGGGATACAGGACCGGGGATCCCAGAGAAAGAGCGTGAACACCTATTTGAGCCGTTTGTAAGTACGAAAGAAGGCGGGACTGGGCTTGGGCTGGCGGTCAGTTATGGGATTATCGCTGCGCACGGTGGCAGCCTGGACTTGTTAACAGGACTAGGTCGAGGGGCATGCTTTAAGGTAACGATGCCGGTTGAAGAGAGCTGACCTTATGATAGGAAAAGTGCTGGTAGTAGACGATGAAATGGCGACCCGCCAGTCACTTGCGGATATATTAAGGCTGGAAGGCTGTCAAGTAATGACCGCGGAAGATGGTGAGCGTGCGGTTGAGTACTTACAAAAAGAGAGCTTTGACCTGATATTATTGGATTTAAAGATGCCTGGAATGGATGGCCTGGATGTATTACACTTCGCCGTAAAAATAGCCCCCGATACTCAGATTATATTACTCACTGCTCATGGCTCATTGGAATCTGCCATTGAGGCACTCCGTTATGGAGCTAAAGATTATTTGCTCAAACCCTCCTCTCCTGACCAAATCGTCCGCAGTGTGAGCAATGGGCTTAAACGGCGTACCGAAACAGAACAAAAGGGCCTTATCATGGATCAGTTAGAGGCATCTTTAAAACAGTTAAAAGAGGTAGAAGGAAGAGATGTGTCAGTAGATGCCAAATGGAAAGCCTCAGCACCATCTGTTATTACCATCGGTCGGGGTATCTTTGTAGATCTGGATCGCCGCGAGATATGGCAGGATGACCAGAGGATTTCGCTCACGCCTACGGAGGGGAAGTTCCTCCGGGTGTTGTTAAACAATCAGAAAAAGGTTTTCACTCATCGTGAGCTGGTCTCAATGGTACAGGGATATGAAACTTCAGATTGGGAAGCACCTGAAGTCCTACGCCCAATGGTCAGTCGGCTGCGGCGTAAGTTAGCGGTATTCCCGGGAGGGGAAAACTGGATCGTCAATGTGCGCGGGACAGGGTATGTGTTTGATGGGGAGGAAAAGAGAGTCAGTCAATCTTGAGGCCAGGGCAAGTCCCTGGGAAGTCCGGGAGGTCGCACCCAGCTTAACCAACCCTCTTTGCCACGTTTGAGAGTAGGGGATTTTTCCAATCCAACCAGAGCCAGGCTTAATACCAGTATGAATGCACCGCCCCATTGGTAGGGACTCAACCGTTCCCCGAGCCATAGAAAAGAAAATACGAGAGTGATAATCAGCTCTCCCAGACCTAATAAGGCTGTTTGGGATCCTCCTATATGTTTTACACCTAAGAATAGGGTCAGTCGCGCCAAGAAAGTCATTAATGTCAGACCCAGTACCGGGAGCCAGGCTTTATCGATTGAC
>CAZPWU010000430.1:0-2932 GCA_964590325.1 uncultured Anaerolineaceae bacterium
TTATGGTTCCTCTAACTGAAAGCCAAATTGAAGAAATCGTTGCGCATGGGTTAAACAGTCTGCCGTTGTCAGGTCAACGCCTGTTGGTCATTATACCCGACCGCACGCGTACGATACCACTACCTCTGTTCTTCCGGCTAATTACCCGTTACACGCTACCGCATGCCAGATCGGTTGACTTTCTGGTGGCTCTTGGCACCCATCCACCCCTGAGCCGTGAAACGCTGCTGCAGTTGGTAGGATTATCTGAACCCGAAAAAACAGTTAAATATCCCACTGTGAAGATTCTAAACCATGCCTGGAAAGATCCTGAGGCCTTGATTACCCTGGGTGTTATCCCTGCGGATGAAGTCGTCGATTTGAGCCAGGGTTTGCTTAATATCGATGTGCCTGTCCGGCTAAACCGACTGATCCTGGATTACGACCATTTGCTGATATGCGGCCCGGTGTTTCCGCATGAGGTAGTCGGATTTTCAGGCGGTAACAAGTATTTCTTCCCGGGGATCGCAGGTGCTGAGGTGATCGACTTCACCCACTGGTTGGGTGCCCTGCTGACCTCTTATCGCATTATCGGCACAAAAGACACACCGGTACGTCGGGTGATAGACCGAGCAGCAAGCTTGATCCCACGCCCGCGGCATGCCTTTTGTAGCGTGATC
Organism: uncultured Anaerolineaceae bacterium; assembly: GCA_964590325.1. Lineage (GTDB taxonomy): Bacteria > Chloroflexota > Anaerolineae > Anaerolineales > UBA4823 > CAZPWU01. The sequence goes on from CAZPWU010000430.1 coordinate 660, forward strand.
ACTCACGAGGGGGTGGAAGGAATCTTCTTTGGGACACCCGAGGAGGCTTTTTCTGCTGCTGCTGATATCTCCGCTCAGGTGCATATACGCCGGGTGGACCAGTCTTATCGGCAGGTGCTCGCGGTACTGCCAGAGATGTACGATGAGATCTGGGTAGGGGCTAAAGGGATGTATAAATTGGAGCCGGTCATAGCAGATGGCGGTGAGGTGATTTTGTATGCCCCTCACATCCATGAACTCAGCGTTACCCACGGTGAGCTCATCCGGCAGATCGGCTACCATGTACGCGATTATTTCGTCAAACAATGGGACAAATATAAGCACTACCCATGGGGTGTGCTGGCACACTCCACACACCTGCGAGGGATGGGTGAATATGATGTTAAGACTGGTATCGAACGACCCAGGATACAGGTCACACTAGCGACTGGCATACCAAGTGAAATCTGTGGGCATGTAAATCTAGGCTACCGTGATCCGGAAAGCATCGATCTTGAATCCTGGGCGGGAAGACAAGAGGAGGGTATTCTGCTGGTCGCCAAGGCTGGTGAAACTCTTTATCGACTGAGAGGGGCATAGATATTGCCTATCGTAATCGGTCTGGACCTGGGCACAACCAATACCAAAGCCGTGGCTCTGACACACCAGGGGGAAATAAAAGCGGTTACGTCATGCAGTTATCGCTTGCATACCACACGGCCTGGCTGGGTAGAACAAGACCCGGGTGAGGTGTGGGAGGGAGTTTTACGGGTTTTATCCGAGATAGCCCGGCAAGTCCCGATTTCAGATATTGTCGGGATATGCCTGAGCGGTGCAATGCACAGCTTGTTTCCCATCGACCAGAAGGGGTCACCTTTGGCGCTGGCGATGACCTGGGCCGATCAGCGTGCTGCACTGCTGGTGCCTGAGCTGCGGAAGAGGGTCGACACACATGCGCTTTATTTACGAACGGGCTGTCCGGTACAGGCGATTTACCATATCGTCAAACTACGCTGGTGGTTGACACACCAATCTGAAATACAAGGCTCGGTTTCGCGATATATTGCGATAAAAGACTACGTCCTCTTTAAACTAACGGGGGAATTAGCGACTGACTTGGGCTTGGCATCATCAACAGGGTTATTCGACATCTATCGCCAGAAGTGGGATCTCGAGGCGTTGACGGCTGCGGGGGTAACAGCGGAGAATCTGGCACCCCTGGTTTCTCCCACCTGCGTTATCGGTAAAATAAAAGCAGAGGTGGCACAATTGACTGGTTTAACGCAGGGCCTGTCTATTTTCGCAGGATCCTGCGATGGTGGGTTGGCAAACCTTGGGACAGGAGCTTATCTCCCAGACCAATGTGTCATTACGGTTGGCACCAGCGGCGCGATCCGAAGGGTAGTCACACAACCATTATTGGATGAACAGGAGCGAACCTTTTGCTACCTGCTCTATGAAGACCATTGGTTTGCTGGGGGAGGTATAAATAACGCTGGATTGGCGCTGCAATGGGTGCGAGAAAATTATTATTTGGATTTATCTGAATCAGATGGATACCGGCAGATATTCCAGGATGTTGCAGCGCTGCCGCCCGGTGCTGATGGGGTTGTATTCTTTCCTTACTTCACGGGTGAGCGCAGCCCCTACTGGAATACCTCGGTACGGGCGATCATTGCGGGTCTCGGGTTAGAGCACGGACGACGGCACATCGCACGCGCCGTATTAGAGGGGATCGCGATCAGCCTGGAAGAGGTGTGGGAAGCACTGGTGTCCCATGGGCTGCCTGATCTACCAGTCCTCCTCACTGGTGGTATCACGCAATCCCCAGTCTGGGCGCAAATTGTGTGCGATGTGCTCGGGGTACCCATGGCAGCCGTAGAAGCTGGGGATGCTTCTGCAGTTGGCGCCGCGATCTTAGGGCATTTTGCCCTGGGGACCATAGCCTCGGTTGACCAAATTTCTGCCCAAATCAAAACAGATGCATCCTGGGCACCTGACCCTGGCAACCATGTAATTTACCATAAACTTCAACAAAAATCACGCATCCTCTATCAAACGAGCAAGCAGCTTTCCGAGTCATGCGTAATTGCTAAAACAGGGTATCGATACGGTCAATGGTGAGAGAGAATTATTTAATTCGGGCTCATTAGGAATTGCCGTAGTGGATCTCTTACCACGGAAAATCCCAAAGATCCTTAACTCAAGGTTGTATCGCGCTTGATATCTTATGTTAGAATGCTGGATGGTTCATAAGCTTGAGAAATATTAATTGAAGTTAGGGAGAATAAGCG
>CAZPWU010000431.1:0-2922 GCA_964590325.1 uncultured Anaerolineaceae bacterium
AAGGCGGCGATCCAACCGATCCCGGTACACCCGCAGCCCCTGGCGGGTGATCTTTACACCTTTGATCTGGTCGTCGGGCAGGTAGGGGACATTGACGTTGAGCAAGATCCCCTGCGGCAGACCGTGCTCCATCACCCTCATCGCCACCCGCGCTGCCTGGCATATGAGTAATCAATAACCAGGATTGCGGGGGCTAAACCCTCGCAATCCTGGTTATTGATAACATCCAACTTACAGCATATTCCTTAAAACCGTATACAGAATACCCCCGTTACGGTAATAGGACACTTCGATCTCGGTATTAAAGCGCGCAACTGCCTTGAATGTCGTCACTTGACCGGTTGGCGCAATGGCGCGCACCTTCACCTCGCTGTTCGGAAGCATGGCATCGCTCAACCCTTCGATGGTAATAGTCTCGTGGCCGGTGAGACCCAGGCTGTCGATAGTCTCGCCGGGTTTGAACTGCAGGGGCAGCACCCCCATCCCGATCAGGTTTGAGCGGTGGATACGCTCGTAGGATTCAGCGATCACCGCCTTCACCCCCAACAGATTGGTGCCTTTGGCAGCCCAGTCGCGGCTGGAACCGCTGCCATATTCCTTACCGGCTAAGATTACCAGAGGTATACCTGCCCCACGATATTTGATCGCCGCATCGTAAATGGGCATCTGCTCACCCTCAGGAAGGTGGAGGGTAACGCCCCCTTCCACTCCAGGCAGCATGCGGTTCTTCAGGCGGATATTAGCAAAGGTGCCGCGTGTCATTACCCGGTCATTGCCCCGTCGCGAGCCAAAGGAGTTGAAATCGCGCGGCTGCACCCCATGCGAAATCAAGAATTTCCCCGCCGGTCCGTCCGCGGGGATAGAGCCGGCTGGTGAGATATGGTCGGTAGTAATGGAATCCCCCAGGACAGCCAGGACGCGTGCCCCGCGGATCTCCTGGATATGGGGGACCTCCAGGGAGAGATGCTCAAAGAAAGGCGGTTCCTGGATGTAAGTAGAGGTTTCATCCCATTGGTATAACTCATCGTCACCCGATTGGATAGCATTCCAGGTCTCGTTGCCCGTAAAGACATTGGCATATTTTTGTTTGAACATCTCCGGCAAAACCGACTGGGCAATTGTCTCGAGGATCTCTTGAGTAGAGGGCCAGATATCGCGCAGGTAAACCGGCTGACCCTGGCGGTCGATCCCAATGGGGTCGCGGGTCAGGTCGATATCAACCGTACCCGCCAGGGCATAAGCAACGACCAGGGGCGGCGAGGCCAGGTAGTTGGCGCGCACGTAAGGATGGATGCGCCCCTCGAAATTGCGGTTGCCGGAGAGCACCGCGGCAGCCACCAGGTCGGCGCTGGTAATAGCCTTCACTACTTCTCCCGGTAAGGGGCCGGAGTTGCCAATACAGGTGGTGCAGCCATAGCCAACGACATTGAATCCCAATTGGGCCAGGGGCTCCAATAAGCCCGCCTTTTGGAGATAGTCCGTCACCACCCTGGAGCCAGGCGCCAGGCTTGTTTTGACGTAAGGCTTGACTTTTAGTCCATAGTCGAGGGCCTTTTTTGCCATCAAACCAGCACCGACCATCACCGAAGGGTTAGACGTGTTGGTGCAGGAGGTTATTGCAGCGATAACAACAGATCCATGCGTAATCTCAGAGCTGTTGCCATTAGTGCCGATCGTCACCTTATGCTCCAGGTCTTCCGGTTTAAGCTCATAGCCGAGCTCTTTCACCGGAGCAGTCAATGCGGCTCGGAAGGAGCTCTGGACATCCCGTAGAGGCAAACGATCCTGCGGACGCTTAGGCCCTGCCAGGCTGGGTTCCACTGTGCTCAAATCCAGCTCCAGGGTGTCGCTGAACTCGGGATCGGGGGTATCAACCGTGCGGAACAGGCCTTGTTCTTTACAATATATCTCGACACGCTCGATGACTTCGTCCGGGCGTCCGGTCAGGCGCAGGTAGCGCAAGGTTTCACCGTCCACCGGGAAGAAGCCGATCGTCGCCCCGTATTCGGGAGCCATGTTGCCAATCGTGGCACGATCGGGCACGGACATTGCCTCCAATCCAGGACCGTAAAACTCAACGAATTTATCAACCACCCCTTTCTTGCGTAGCATCTGGGTAACGGTGAGCACCAGGTCGGTAGCTGTGACACCCTCCTGTAGTTCCCCGTATAGCTTAAAACCAACAACGTCGGGGATGAGCATATCGATGGGTTGCCCGAGCATAGCCGCTTCCGCCTCGATGCCGCCCACACCCCAGCCGACAACTCCCAACCCGTTGACCATGGTGGTGTGCGAATCGGTGCCGACCAGCGTGTCGGGATAGGCCACAGGTTGCTGCTCATCTTGAGGTTTATCCGCCATGACCACCTGAGCCAGGTATTCCAGGTTGACCTGGTGGACGATACCGGTCGCCGGGGGGACGACCCGGAAATTTGAGAATGCTTTCTGCCCCCAGCGCAGGAGCTCATAGCGTTCACGGTTGCGCTGGAACTCCAATTCAGCGTTGCGCATCAATGCATCCGGGCTGGCGAAAAAATCAACCTGGACGGAATGGTCGATCACCAGGTCCACCGGCACCAGCGGGTTGATCTTGCGCGGGTTGCCACCCAGGCGGGCTATCGCCGAACGCATCACAGCCAGGTCCACCACGGCCGGCACGCCGGTGAAGTCCTGCATGATAACCCGCGCGGGTTTATAGGGTAAGGCGGGGCGTTCTACCTGGCGCGGTACCCAGGCAGCCAGGTTAATGACATCCTGGCGAGTGATCTCTTTATCGTTACACTGGCGCAGCAAGGACTCCAGCATGATGCGGATGGAGAAGGGCAGGTGGCTGAGCCGCGTCAAGCCAGCCTTCTCGAGCCTATCCAAGCGGTAGATCGTGTATCGCCCATGGGAGGTGACGAGGGTATCGCGGGCTGCGAA
>CAZPWU010000432.1:0-2905 GCA_964590325.1 uncultured Anaerolineaceae bacterium
CCTGTACCGGTGCTCCCCCCGGACTCTGCCTACTACGATGCTGAGAGTATGCTCGACGTAGCACGCAGCCTGCTGCCTGGCCATGAAAAAGGGGATGGGTTATTCGCTCTGGAAGTACAGGGAGATTCGATGATCGATGCAATGGTGAATGAAGGCGACATCGTCATTATGAAACCTGCCCAGGAAGCTCGTAATGGTGAGCTGGTCGCCATCTGGCTGCGTGACCGAGACGAAACTACCCTCAAATACTTCTACCTGGAAAACGGGCGTGTGCGCCTGCAACCTGCCAATCCGACCATGAAACCCATCTATATAGATGACCCCAGCGTTGTACAAATCCAGGGCAAGGTTGTAATGGTTGTACGAAGGGTTGAATCAATCTTGAGTTGAAAAATTGACCGGATGACCTGGTTTAGTTACTGAAAACCAAGCACCTTTAGCCTCATTCAAGCACTCTATTTAGTCAACCATGGTCTCCATGGTCGCAATTAACAGGATTTGCCTGTTTACTGTGGCCGTGGAGATCATTATTTTCCGAACTGCTTAATCCTTTATCCTGTCAATCGATGGGTTTAGCATCCTCATCCCATTAACCGTCACGAGAATTGAAGCTCCCATATCGGCAAAAACCGCCATCCATAAGGTTGCCAGACCGGGAAGGGCTAAAATAAGGAATAAGGCCTTTACTACTAAGCTAAAGATAACATTCTGCTTGATAATGGTCTTTGCCTGGCGGCTGATATATACCGCTTCCGGCAAACGTGCCAGGTTATCTTGCATCAACACCATATCAGCGGTTTCCATCGCCTGGGCCGACCCAGCACCGCCCATAGCAATCCCGACGGTAGCGGCAGCCAGTGCTGGCGCGTCATTTATCCCATCCCCGATCATCGCCACGGGGCCATACTGCTTCTGTAAGTCATTAATCGCATCTACCTTATCTTCCGGCAACAGCCCGGCACGTACTTCATCGATCACATTTGCACCTGAGCTGATTTCTCCCGCGATTTCCCTTGCTACTACAAGATTATCCCCTGTCAACATCACCGTGCGAAAATTGGGATCGATCTTCTTGAGATCTACCAGGGTGTCCCGACTGGATGGACGAATCCTATCTGCCACACCAACAAACCCAAGCAAGGTATCATCCTTACCGACCAACATCACCGTCTGTCCTTGGGCTTCGGCCGCTTTGATGTGTTGATGAAGATCTTCGCACTCGTTGTTGAGATCGTGGTAGTAGGCATGATTGCTAACTATAATGCCCATGCCCCCGGAAACACCCTGCACACCTCGACCAACCATGGATTGAACAGCCTCGGCAGCCGGATATGTGTGATCAACCTGGCGCGCTTCAGCCTCTGATACAATCGCACTTGCCAGAGGATGTGACGAACGCCGTTCCACAGAAGTTGCTAAAGCGAGCATATCGTCACAATCAGGACACCGGGCCTGATCCGGTGGACACCCTTGGGTCCAGGTTTGCACCACCACTGGCTCACCACGTGTCAATGTGCCGGTTTTATCGAAGGCGAAAATTTTTATCCGTGACAGGGCGTCTAGGTAAGCCCCACCTTTCACCAGTACTCCCCGGCGAGCCAATCCAATCAAGGCACTTACCACCGTTACAGGTGTACTGATCACCAGGGCACATGGGCACGCGATAATCAAGAGTGCCAAAGCCCGGTAGAACCAGCCACGCGTCCCAAGAGTATCAAAAAAAGGCGCACCGAATAACAACGGCGGGATGCTGGCTACAAGGACCGCCATGACAACAACTGCCGGGGTATACCAGGCAGCAAAGCGGTCCACAAACCTTTCAATGGGTGCCCTCTGTGCCTGAGCTTGTTCGACCAGACGAACGATTCGGTTGATGGTTGACTCACTCGCCAGGTTGGTAACTTCAACCTCTAAAGCAGACTCCCCATTGAGTGTCCCAGCAAATACAAGATCACCAGGAGATTTAACCACAGGTAAGCTTTCGCCGGTCACAGTGGCCTGGTTAATCGTCGAAGTACCGGCAGAGATACGCCCATCCACAGGGATGCGTTCACCAGGGCGGACCAGGACACGCTCACCAATATTCACTCTATTAACTGATAGAGTAACTTCATGCAGACCACAGATAGGACATGGGCCACTTGTGTAGCCGGCTTTGCCGAGATGTTCAGGGCAGTTAAGACAAGGACGTAAGACCGTTGCTTGTTCAGGTTGTAGGGAAACAAGGCTGCGCACCGCGTCGCGGGCATGTGCTGCAGTGTAACCCTCCAAAGCCTCTCCGAGCGCAAACAAGACCACAACAGTAGCAGCCTCGCTGGTCTCACCGATGACCAAAGCACCCAGGGTGGCGATACTCATCAGAAGATCAATAGTTATGCGGTGTGCAATCAGAAGGGCGCGTACCCCACGCTGGACGATTGTAGCGCCAACCAGGAGAACGATGGTGAGGTTTATCGCTGCGACAACCCGGAATATCCAAGGGGTATCAGCAAGGAGTTTCAGTAAAAGACTGACTGCTAATAAGGTTATCCCGATCAGGGCAGTGATTGTAACCCGATCAGAAAACAAATAGCGGATAAAATTTATCAACTCACCAGTCGGCTTTTCATCTTGGATAGCCAGATTATGGGGTCTACGTGCCACCCGATCATCGGCTATTTGATAACCCAAGGCGCAAACCCTGTTTTTGATCGCAGTCGGGTCGATATCTCCACTGGCTTCTAATGTCGCTGTTGTATAGTTGACATAGACAGTTTTCACCCCCTGAACCTGGGCTACGCTCCTTTCAAGCGTTAAGGCACAGTCAGCGCAGTCCATCCCCTCGACATGATATTTGACGTTAGATAGGATGAAGGTCATCCGGTATCCTCGTTGTCTGGATTATTGTCTTGGATGGTACACCTTC
>CAZPWU010000433.1:0-2899 GCA_964590325.1 uncultured Anaerolineaceae bacterium
TTATTACCCGTTTCTCGATGACTTTGGCGAGCGCGTCGAGACCATCGAGGAGCAGCATAACACGTTTGTTATCAAACGCTGTAGATAGTAAATTTGGCAAGCGCGGTAAAGTCGGTTTGGAAACGTGCCCAGACATGGCATTGACCAAGACCTCCAGAGGTGCATTGGAGCTCAAAGATGTGGTAGGTATATCAGCCATGTGAATAAACAACGGGACATAATTAGCGAACATGCCGGCTTGGGGATCCCGTTTGGCGATAAGTGAAGCGAAGTGGGCCAAAGCGACTGTTTTACCACTACCAGGTTGACCAATCAGGATTAGGTTTGCTCCGTTTTGTAACGCTTCCGATAGGGTTATGGTTGGACCGTGATATATAGCAGCGAATTCAGGCCAGTCAGGCATGTAGGGAATCATTGTATCCAGAATTTCACCGTGCTGTATTTCATTTTCCGGATTAATCCGAGGAGGTGGAGCCATTATGCGTGGGGTGATGAGAATCTCGTCTAAGGAAAATAGCGAAGCTGCAAGGTGCTGGTTTTGAGCCAGGCGGAGAGTGTCATTGGCAAGGCGAACTTCAGTGCTGGCAGTTAATTTTTCCCTGAGTTGCCGTATTTTAGTAAAAAGATAGCCACGAATGCGCGGCCAATTATGCCTAAATATGGTAACCGCCCACCAAAAGAGGGCACCGGCGAAAAATCCGATCCAAAAAGATAGACGGTCTAGATGGAAATTAGGTAAGAAACGCATAATAATTATCCAACAAACAAAATGCGTCCACAGGAGGGGCAACGGACAATTTGGTTCGATGAAGATGCAGACTGTACCAGTGCAGCGGTAAGAGTCGCTCCACAAGCGGTGCAAGACTTATCCACCACTTTTGCCACAGCTAATCCACGTCGTTGTGATCGTAGCTGGTCGTAAAGTTGTAAGTCTTCAGGTACTATAGAATTCAATGCTGCCTGTCGTTCAGTCGCCAGTCGTTCGATGGTTTTTATTAAATTTGATTGTTCTCCTTTCAATCCTGCGTGTTGTTCAATGACTTTAGCGCGAACTTCTTCTAGTGTTATAAAAGCCTGCTTATATGCTACCTCAGCCTCTTCTACTATTAACATTGCCTCTAATTGACGGTCCTCTAATACAGTCAGGTATCTTTTTAAGGAGGCAGACTCGTTTTGTAAATCCTGTAATTCCTTGGGATTACGTAATTTTCCACCGTATAAGGCAGTCTCAGTTTCTTCCATTTTAATTCGCTGGTCCTGAACATTTTCTTCGGATCGATGTAACGAATTCCTTGCTGACTTAAGATACTCCTCTTTATTATTAGCTTCATCTTGAGCTTGAAGTAGAAGAGCATTTTCATTAAAAGCGATTTCTATCTCTCTTAGTCGAGAGTGTGCCTGGTCAAACTGACTGTCTATCTGTTGTAAACGATAGAGTCTTAGTGGTTGGCTCATATGAGTGATTATAGAGGCGGATGCGCCGTAAGGCAAGTGAGTTAGACTTACAGAACATGTGTATATGGTATAAGGTGTACAAATGAGTAAGTTGCAGGATGTGTTTCGATTGTGTTACCTGAAAAGCCGTTGGTATAATGATATTATGAGTTCCCGAAAGGTGATTTTAATTATATGGGGAGTCATGGCTCTTGCGACTCTAACCCTGGTTCTTTTCATCTGGAAATCGCCTCGGAAAACAAGCGTTGTTGTTGAGTGGAGCACAGCAAGCGAAATAAACACAGTTGGTTTTAACATATATCGTAGTGAGAGTCGAGAAGGACCATCTGTCAAGATAAATCATGATGTAATACCAACCTCCACTGACCCTCTGACGGGAGGCAACTATTCATATACAGACAACGCCGTACAGCCTGGTCATATCTATTATTACTGGTTAGAGGATCTGGATTCGAACGGTTTTTATAATCGAAATGGCCCAATCGAAGTTAAATCTGAGTCAGGTAATAAATATTATGCGATGTTAGTTATTGCATCTGTTGGAGTATTAATAATCGGGGTTCTCTCAATAATGCTACCCAGACGGGCAGATAAGTTGATAGTGAAAACTGAAGATTAAATTATTTAGAAGTATGGGACAACTAGTTCTCGGATATTCTCAGTCTATTATCAGATTATCTATAGCGAAAATTACTATAGGTATTGAAAGCAATAATGCCTGGTTAATCAAGCAATTGAAACATCGCTATCAAGGATATTTATTAGACGAAAATACCCAATTAACAACTAAAATCTATTGGACTGCAGATAGGGTTAGTAAACAGAAATGGCCGCCCGAGATTGTGTTTTCCCCTGGAGGGGTACATTTTCATTCACCAGGATACGAGGGTTTTATTGATGAACAGCAAGGGGAGGCTGTTCTAAAAGTAAGATCGTCACATCCTATGGAGGGAGTAGAATATTTCTTAAGGGTCATCTATGCATTATTAGTATTCCGCGAAGGCGGGTTATTAATTCATGGCGCTGGTATCCTCCACAAAGGTTCTGCATATTTATTTATAGGTCATTCTGGTAGTGGGAAAACAACAGTAGCACGTTACTCTATGAACAACCTGGTGATGAATGATGACCTGATCATTATCATGTCTGAACAAAATGGTTGGAGAGCTTATTCAACTCCATTTTGGAATCCTGATCAGGTTCTTCCTACGTCTCTAAATGCGCCTCTGTCTGTAATATTTAAATTAATTCAAGATCAAACAATCTATCTCGAGCCGATGTCCAAGGCGCAATCTCTTGCGGAGTTGGTATCTAATATACCGATCGTTACTGCTGACCCTTCTCGTAATGAGAAGGTACTAAGAGAATGCTTAAACCTTCTGAGTAGTATTCCTTCTTATAAGCTCCACTTTTTACCCGATGGATCTTTCTGGGATGTAATTCA
>CAZPWU010000434.1:0-2880 GCA_964590325.1 uncultured Anaerolineaceae bacterium
TACGGCGTTTTTACAAAGGGTGATATCCAGGGTCATTTACTTGCAGGTTGGCTAGTAATATTTCCCATTCTGGTCTATATCCCGTATAACCTGCAACGCCGTCTGGCTGAGGGTATCTGGGTTGTAATAGTGATCCTTTCGGTTAAAGCAGTTGAAGTCTGGCAGGACAACCGGGTGATCATATGGCGAATCAGGTTATTTAAAACAGCCAATATATTGCTTTTCCCCTCGACCCTTCTCTTATTCCTGGGTGGATTATTCGTGATAGGTCAACCCTCTGAACCAATCTTCCGTCCAATCGATGAGGTGTCGGTTTTTTTATTTCTAAGCCAACATTCTACACCGGGAGGAGTGGTTTTAACGTCGTTTGAAACAGGCAATGCATTACCAGCATGGGCGCCGTTTCGTGTAGTCATTGGTCATGGGCCTGAGAGTGTCGGTTTATCAGAGCTCAGCCAGCAGGCGACTGCTTTTTATGATCATAACACTCCTGATCCAGTGAGAGTAGACTTGATTAGCGACTTAAATATTCGATACATTTTCTGGGGGCCAAATGAACGATACTTAGCAATACAGGTCAATCATCAACCTTGGGATCCGCATCAGGCATACTATCTCAGGGAGATAAACCGAAGCGGTGATTATACTGTTTTCGAAGTCATTCAATGAAAAAGTACCTCCTATCATTTCCCTATTTACCATATTTGCCTATATTTTTAGCTCCGGTTATCCTGTTTGCCCCGGTATTGTTTACCGGTAAAGCACTATTTTGGGGGACAACGAGTTTGCAGTTTGTGCCATGGTGGGCATGGACATGGCAAACGCTGCGATCGGGCCATCTGCCGTTGTGGAATCCGCTTGTTGGGATGGGAGCACCTCTGTTGGCGAATTATCAGTTGGCATTGTTCTACCCTCCGAACTGGATCTTCTTACTGCTGGCTGCCTTAGGGGGGATACCGGCTTTGGCCTGGGGTCAGGATCTTTTTATAGCGGCCCACTTGTGTTGGGCTGGTATCGGCATGGTCCGTTTGGTACGCAAGATCGGATTGGGTGTACTCAGCCAGACGGTGAGTGGATTGGCTTTTTGTCTTTCAGGATATCTGGTTGGACGGGCAGGATTTTTGAGTATGACGGCAGCCGTTGCCTGGCTACCGTGGATTTTACTGGGAGTATTAAATGTAATCTCAGTAAGGGAAGATTTACAGGTTGAGATTGAACCACTTTCACAGAACGATAATATTACTCTAGTCTATAACAAAGAGCGACACAGTGCCAGGCTGAGGTCTACTTTGATCTTAGGAATCGTGATCGGGTTACAGCTTCTGGCAGGGCACGCTCAAATAACCTGGTACACGCTGTGTCTGGCGGGGATATGGGGTCTATACTGGCTCTGGAGAATCGAGGGGATTTCGCATAGTCATTATAGCATCTCGCAGTCAAAAAATAACTTATCTATCCAGAAAGCTGCGTTAATGACCGGCATTCTCTTGTGCGTGGCCGTTGGCATCGGTGTTGCTCTTGCTGCAGTTCAGCTTCTACCAACGGTAGAATATTTACATCAATCTCAGCGTTCTGTTCAAGTCGATTATGCTACAGCCCTGACTTATTCCTTTTGGCCATGGCGTTTGATCGGCTTGATCGCTCCAGATTTCTTCGGTAATCCATCCCATGGTAATTATTGGGGGTATGGAAACTATTGGGAAGACGCCATATATATCGGTGTGTTACCGTTTATTCTAGCTGTAACTGTTGTTATTAACTTCAGGAAAGATAAAGGCCAGAATAACTTAAAATTATTCTTATTGATAATAATCTTTTTAGGTTTTATCCTGGCAATAGGTAAAAACTCACCTATATATCCATGGCTGTATCATAATATCCCGTCTTTTGCGTTATTCAAGTCCCCTACGCGCTACACCTTATGGATTGTGTTTGCACTATCGATGTTGGCAGGGCTCAGTGTGCACTCCTGGCATAGACCGGAGGGAAAGAGTTTGTATTGGACTCGTCTGGCTGTCATGGGAGCTTTTGCTGTTTCACTTGGATCTCTACTCGCTTGGGTGGTATTAAGGAACTCCATAGATACCCAGCATCTTGCAACAATGGTTCAAGCTACCTGTTTAGCAGGACTATGGGCATTGGGGACGGGAATACTCACCTTATTGGTGCCAATTAAAGATATAAGCCAACCCCATATCTCAGAAAAATGGTGGAAGTTTGGCGTAGTAGCATTGGTCCTGGTGGATTTATGGGTAGCAGATTGGGGTTTGAATCCAGGGATCAACCGGTCTTTTTATCAGTCGCCAATATTAGATAACAAGCCAACTCTAGGTTCTGAATCATTACGAACAATGTTGGATGGTGGACGATTGTATCTGTCTGCAGCAAGCGAATACCAACTTAAATTTACACAATATTTCCGCTCTGATACATTCTATCCCGTTGTGGATTGGGGTGAATTACGCTCAGTTCTTCTACCAAACATGAACTTATTAGATGAACTCTCCACAGTTAATAATTTTGACCCGTTAGTCCCCGGACGATACGCGTTTTGGATGGATGCACTCGATAAGGTAGATGATGGAACACGGAAGGGCTTACTGCAGATGATGAATGTCCGTATGATTGAGCAGATCGATCCTGCATCACCCTCGGGAGTACGGTTTGACACTTTCAACGGGGAAAACCGTCTCAGGTGGTTTTCTTGTGGGCGCGGTGCAAGAGATGGTGAAGATGCATGGAATTTATTACTCTCTTCGTTAAAACGAAATTCAAACGAATCAACAACTGGGAAAGAGGTAATTCTAGAAGGTGTAAATATTCTATTAAACCCATTATGTTATCCTGACGACACGGTTGACATATCCATTAAAGGTGAAA
>CAZPWU010000435.1:0-2875 GCA_964590325.1 uncultured Anaerolineaceae bacterium
AGGTGCAACCGCGTTCGGCATCCTGTTGGGTGTCCACCCTGGTTTTCTATTGGTAGGCATGGTCGCGTCGCTCTCCGCCTGGGACTTGGACCGTTTTTACCGGCGTATAAAAAGTTTCGAGCAGGTCGCTAATGAAGCAGAAATGGAACGGCGCCATCTCCTGATGCTTCTCTCTGTCGATTTACTGGGGCTGTTGCTGGCGGGAGCCGCGCTGGTGATTCGCACCAAAATCGCCTTTGGCATCGCCTTCCTGCTGGGCCTTGCCGCAGCATGGGGGCTGGGCCAGCTGATAAGCTTTTTGAGAAGAGAAAGTGATTGAGTTGTAAAAATCCATCCTCACCAGCGCGCGAACGCGATGAAAGGGTTCTGGCAGGTTAGCTTACGGATGGTGGCCTCGTTCAAACCAGCCTCCCTTAACATAGGTAAGAAGTGCTCGCTCATGTATGTGAACGGTTTGGGCGTGCCCCCACCGGGTTGAGCCGGGTCATACCAGCCTCGGTCGTGGCTGAGCAGCAGTTTACCCTCAAAGTCTGCGCCCAGCATGCGTAGAATGCGGTCAAGGACCAACTCGTCGTTGACGCCATCCCCGATGCAGTCATATTCGATCCAAACCCCACGGCGCGCCATTTCCAGGTTCAGCTCGAAATCACCTTCAGCGTTAGCATGGATCCAGATGAAGCGCTCGGGTGTATACCCACAGGCTTCTATGATGGCAAGCTGGTCACGCACTACCCGGCCGCGGATGGTATGGCTGCCGATGGCAGTGCCCGTCACGACGGCGGCTCGCGCTGCAGCGCGCAGGATCTTTGCCTCGCAGGCGGTCATCCCATCGTCGCCAGCGCTCAGCTTGATAAACCCGGCCTGCACACCGCTGTGCTCAATCTCCCCGTCGAGCTCAGAACGCATCCATTCGAACAATGCATCTTCGCTGGCGTCATGCGCCCAGGCGGGTACCCACGGCTCGCGGTAGATACCGGTCGGGGCAACCAGCGGGAAGCCTGTCGCCTCTGAGACAGCCTCGAGGATATCGGCTCTTCGACCGACGCCGACGGCGCTGCACTCTACAATAGCCGTTACGCCGGCTGCGCGGGCTTTCTCGATCTCCGGTGCCATCAGTGCGATCACATCCGTAGTTTCAGCCTGGGCGTAGCCGGGCTGGTCCCAGGTGCGCAGGTCGACGAAGACGTGTTCGTGGGGCAGGATCATACCCAGCTCATCGGCGTTTTTAGGTCCTAGAGTGGTAATCAGCTTCATAATCGTTTCACCCACGCATAGGTTTTCATACCGCCTCCTATACGAACAGGGGTTCATACTGCGCGGCGGTCGCGATCAGCGCGTCTTGTTCAGCAGGGCTTAGGGGGGTGAAATTTTGGCAGGCTCGGATGACTAGCGGGGTCAGTTGTATATCACAGGCAGTGCATACGCCATTCACGGGCTGTGAGAGCACAAAGTTCACTGCCTGCTGGATGTTTTCTGGATCGGTGAACGCTTTGTACCAGGTGGTGTGCGTGCGGGTTCCCTCGCCCCACGGCCCGCGCGCGATAGACTTGATTGTCATCATACCCACATCTTTGGCCTGGCACTCTCGGATCAGCTCTTCGGCGTTCTTTCGGTAGATAGGATTGGCATACTGGACAAAGTTCACTGGGAACAAGACCGAGTCGAAGTCGAAACGGCGCAGGGCTTCAAGGAAAATAACCGGGATGTCAAAACCATGCCCGGTAATGCCGATACAGCGGGTCAAGCCAACCTGGCGTGCTTCGATAATGGCTTCCAGCGCTCCGCCGGGACGGGTGACCTTATCCAGCTCCTCAAAAGTAGTCACAGCATGGAGTTGATACAAGTCGAAATAATCGACCCGCAGACGTTCCAGCGAGTGACGTAGCTCAGCCGCCGCTCCGGCCTTGCTACGTTCGGTGGTCTTACAACCCAAGAAGAAACGGTCCCGTTCGCGGGGCATCCAGGGAGCAAGGCGCTCTTCGGCTTTGCCGTAGGATGGAGCTACATCGATATGATTGACCCCTGCAGCAATGACCTGCTCCATTACAGCATCGGTCTCGGCTTGCGTCGCCTCGCCAAAAGCGCAGGCGCCCAGAATGGCAACCGAGCTCAAGTGTCCAGTGCGTCCAAAGCGTCGAGTTTGCATAGGTTCCTCCGAATTCTCAAGGCTTGTTGTCGTTGATCGGTTGATAAATACGCGTACCAGCCAGGATATCCCCCGCACGATAAGCACGCCCAATGGCTGCCAGCATCTCTGATGTCCAGCGTTCCTTATAAACGGGGTAGCCTGGAAAATAATGGATGAGGATGAGCGGGAACTCCCTTTGCAGGATACTCTGGATTAACGGCGTCTGGTCCCAAACCCCCGCCCGGGATAACTGGGTAACCTCAAAGGGTTGGATCACCAGCGGACGTCCCTGGAGGGTGATCAGGCCCATGTATTCATCGGCTAGAATCGGCCCTTTCGTCCTGGCAACTATCTCCTCCAGTTGGCTGAGCTGGCCAGAGTCTTCTCGGCGCTGTCTCAAATCACGCACATTTTCGCTCAAGGTAGTGCGCATCAGCAGGCCAGCCTGGTAAACCAGCAGGCCCAGAAGGACAATGCGTAAGGAATGGATGCGCAGGCGTTTTCGGCTCCAGGCGAGTATACACCCTACCGCCAGGCTGAGGGCAGCACACAGCTCCAAAAAGTAGTTGACATTCGAGCCAATCTTACCGATGGTCAGGCTGGACAGCGTCGCTCCGATCAGGTAAGGTGCAGTAATCGGCCAGAGAGGGTTCCAGCGAGGGATCAGAAAGAGCGATAATCCACCGAGACCTAGCAAGATCGGTGCAGCGTTCATCAACCGGTCCATATTTTGCTCCAACCGGCTCA
>CAZPWU010000436.1:0-2874 GCA_964590325.1 uncultured Anaerolineaceae bacterium
GGATTCGAACCCTCGGCCTCCTCAATGCCATTGAGGCGCGCTCCCAACTGCGCTATGGGCCCTGGATTTTATTAATGCCGGTCCGAGGTCGATCCCGGCCAGTGGACCTGGAGGGATTCGAACCCTCGACCTCTTCAGTGCGATTGAAGCGCGCTCCCAACTGCGCTACAGGCCCCTATTTCAGGGTAGCGGAATTGTACCTGAGGGCATACTGCCTGTCAAGGAACAGTAGTTGTTACGCAATACTACCACCAAACTATAGTTAAGGCTATAATCGCCAATTATCTATCCTATAACAGCCACATATCATGGAGGCTTAAATCTATGGCTATGCCACCTTCAACGTCAATATACTCATCTCGTCAGAAGGGCCTGATACAAGCTTTAGAACATACTGGATTATCTGCGCTGGTCCTCAATCCTGGCCCCAGCCTGACTTATCTAACCGGTTTGCATTTCCACCTGATGGAGCGCCCGATTGTGGCATTATTTACCCCGAGCTCACCCGTCACTCTGGTACTGCCTGAGCTAGAATTAGGGAAAACAAATAACCTTCCCTACCCGGTGCAGTGTTTTTCATACCAGGATAACCCGGCTACTTGGAGAGATGCTTTCTCGAAAGCTGCTCAAGCGGTAATAATTTACGGTCAACAAGTCGGAGCCGAACCGAACAGGCTACGTGTGCTCGAATTGCGTTTCTTAGAAGAGGCGGCACCCAGTTCTCAATTCCTATCTGCAGAAGAAGTCATCGCCTCCCTCCGTCTCCAAAAGGATGCCGACGAAATATTGTCCATACGAAATGCTGTTCGTATCGCTCAGGAGGCTCTGCAGGCTACTCTCCCGATAATGAAAATCGGGATGAGCGAACGTGAGCTGGCTACTGAACTCATATTACAACTCCTTCGGTCGGGTTCTGATCCTGAATTATCCTTCTCCCCCATTGTGGCGTCCGGTCCGAACAGTGCAAATCCACATGCTGTGCCATCCAATCGTCAATTAACCTATGGCGACCTGCTTGTCCTGGATTGGGGGGCATCCTACCAGGGTTATATCTCCGATCTCACCCGCACGTTTGCTGTTGGGAGTATTGATCCCGAAATGGCGAATATTTACCATGTGGTCTTTGAAGCGAATTTGGCCGGACGTTCAGCTGCAAGTCCCAAAATCCCGGCTGGGGAAGTCGATCATGCCGCGCGCTCTGTAATCGACAAAGCTGGTTATGGGAAGTACTTCACCCACCGTACAGGTCATGGGATCGGAATGGAAGGTCATGAAGCTCCTTATATTTACGCTGAGAATTCCCTCCAATTGGCTCAAGGAATGGTCTTTACTGTTGAACCTGGTATCTATCTACTTGGTCGTGGCGGCGTAAGAATTGAGGATAATGTTGTCATTACCTCCGGGGGTGCAGAAAGTCTGAGTGATTTCTCACGTGAGCTCATAACAATCACTGAGTAAACCCACCAAATCCATGAGAAGAGATCTAATTCTCATCGCTCTCGCCATGTTCACCTGGGGATTGGGTGAGGGTTTATTCATTTACTTTCAACCGCTCTATCTACAAGCATTAGGTGCCAACCCAATCACCATTGGTACGATTTTGGGTGCAATGGGTGTTGCCATGACCATTGCGCACATCCCGGCTGGCTACCTGGCTGATAAATTCGGTCGACGACCCATCTTATGGGCCTCCTGGTTCTTGGGGATGGTTGCCACATGGATCATGGCACTCGGGAACACCTTACCGGTTTTTATCGTCGGTATGTTGATGTATGGTCTGACATCCTTTGTTATGTCACCACTCAATAGTTACATTACAACTGCGCGGGGTAAATTTACAGTTCAACGTGCCATCACATTAATATCAGCCGCGTACAACCTTGGAGCAATCAGCGGTCCATGGGTCGGAGGGGCAATCGGAGACCGGGTCGGGCTGCGTCCGGTATATTTAGCCTCAGCCCTTGTCTTCGTTGCTTCCAACCTGGTTATCTACTTTATTCGTCCACAGCCTATCGATATCCCTCATTCGGAAACTAAACAGAAGGGCCTGCCTTGGAACAGACAATATGTTGGTTTTCTTGGGATCGTCTTCCTGGCCATGTTTGCGACTTATCTGCCTCAACCTCTCTCTTCAAATTTCTTACAGAACGAGCGTGGCTTGACTTTTAGCCAGATTGGGCGTCTGGGCTCTATGGCCAGCTTGGGTATTGTGGTTCTCAACTTGATATTGGGCCATCTGGATTCCCGTCTGGGATTCATGATTGGTCAGGCCACAGTCGGGTTATTTGCTCTGTTATTATGGCGGGGGACTGGCACGATCTGGTTTGCATTGGGCTATTTCTTGCTCGGTGGTTATCGAGTAGCGCGCTCTCTGGCAACTGCCCAGGCTCGCAAC
This sequence comes from uncultured Anaerolineaceae bacterium, assembly GCA_964590325.1. Classification (GTDB taxonomy): domain Bacteria; phylum Chloroflexota; class Anaerolineae; order Anaerolineales; family UBA4823; genus CAZPWU01. Next base: position 2,396 of record CAZPWU010000436.1, read on the forward strand.
CTGGTGCATCAAGCGAATATGGGACTGGCTTACGGGGTGACAGAGACAGTCGGTTCTTTTGCCGTCATTGTTGCACCTTTATTAGCGGGTTATTTATACCAACAGGAGCCTACCCTAATTTATTCTTGTAGTTTTGGATTGATTATCTTCTCCCTACTACTCAGTGCCAGGTTCGCGCCCAGGCGTAAAACAGATCCTATCATGCAAGATTCTCTAAACAATCCAAAAAAAGAGGACCTGGCTTGAAAATACGATTGCTGCGTGGTAGAGCTTAAAGGGAGGTCTATGTGCAAAACTTGCTGAACATTGGCATAACGATCGTCCTATTATTACAAGGTCTTGGTCCCTGGCTACTCGGACCGATGAAATTCTTCTCATTCCTCGGTACCGTGGAATTTTATATATTAGTAGCCCCCGCCATTATTTGGTGTTACGATACTTCCGTCGGTATCAGGACAGGGTTATACCTCATGATCAGC
>CAZPWU010000437.1:0-2873 GCA_964590325.1 uncultured Anaerolineaceae bacterium
GTATAGCCCATCTTGTGGCCCAGCATACCGCCGCCAGCGGGGATGATCTGGTCATTACCAAACTCTTCCATCAACACTGGCACCAGGCCGGGGTACATGCCGGCAGCCGGCATCGGCCAGGTTGGTTTGATGTGGTACATCGGGGCAACCATCACCTGGTAGTTGCGGGCAGACTCTTCTGCAGAGACCATCGGGATACTGGTCCAGATGCAGGGTGAGAGCATCATATCGGCGCCGCACAGGCGACAGAGCTTCGAGAAGACCGGGAAGCTGATCATGGGGATTTGGCTCAGCATGTGGGAGACATGCAGCAGGATGGGAGCTTTAACTTCCGGGTCTTCCGCCAGCACGCGCAATGCAGAGGATCCGGCGGAGTAGGCCAGCAGCAACCCGGAGGCGCCCATCTCGACGGCTTTGCGAGCTTTTTCATTAATCCTGTTCACCTCATCGGTGATACTGAGCATATAGAGCATCTTATGCCCAGTTTCCTTTTCGGCTTTATCAATGGCTTTCAACACGGCTTCCAGGCGTTTTTCCCAGGTCGAGTTGCCGAGATCACTCAGCATCTCGTCGTCTTTGCATAGATCCGCACCACCGATGGCAGTCTGATAGACCTGGTTGGCGGTTTCTTCAGGGGTCATGCCCATCTTAGGCTTGATGATGTGCAATACCAGGGGACGGTCATAAACGCCCAATCTTTCACGGATGCCCTGGATGCCAAATTTGGGACCCTGGAAGCGATTGACGACTTCGCGTGGGAAGTAAACGTCCAACAGGCGGACTTTATCCGAGAAAGCGAAGGCGTTGCCAGAGACTGTGAGCAGAATCATGGGGACGTTGAGGTTAATATCCCAGGCATCAACTGGAAAACCGATCTGGATGACTGCACTCTTGGTGTGAGGTTTTTCGGTTGGTACCTCAAAGTAGCCCAGCACATTACTGGTCAGTTTCTCGCGTACCGCGCCGGAGTCCTCCTTCACGCGCATCCAGCTCGAGGTCGAGCCTTCCAGTGCCATCCGTTGCACCTGACCGAGGTGTTCGATCCAATCTTGATCTGGGAGTGTATCTTCAATGTAATAAGTGGCGACGATATAGCGGTTATGGTCAATGCTTTCCCATTGAAAATCGAACATGTCAGGGTCAAAAATTCTTTTCATGAGGTATCCTCCTGGTAAACGTGACATATCTCATAGATCACACAGACATATAGCCCACTTATAGCATAAAACACGAGCCAAGACAATGTTTACCTGTGCGGGAGTCGACATCGCCTTTAAGTTTTGCTATTCTAATAACCGATCGGGGGCTCGCGAGAACACAAAATGGTTCATTAGGAATTGCCGTGGTGGTTACCTTACCATAGAAAATCCCAGAGACCCCAAAAAATCCTACTTGATAATGTGATACCATACATAATAAAGTGGGTGCAAAAATTTAACGAACAAGGAGAGTTTATCAATGGCCAATCCACTGCGCTTCTCTGCTAATATAAACACCTTTAATGCCGGCGCCGACCGCTACGTCCTCTCCGGGTACGGCGACCGTTACCCCACCGATGAGCTGATCCAGATGGCGACCAAGGTGGAGGGTCTGTCTGGCGTTGAGCTGGTGGGGACGTGGCATGTGAATGATCATAACGTAGAACAGATCCGCCATCAGGTTGCGGACGCTGGTTTAGTAGTGACCTGTGTGACGCCGGACATTTGGGCCTCTCCACAATGGGGCCGCGGTTCTTTCACTTCCAATGATCCCAAAATACGCCGGGCAGCCATCCAGGAAGTAAAGAAGTCTATGGAATGGGCCAGGCAGCTCGACTGTGAAGTGATTGACCTTTGGTTTGGCCAGGACGGATACGATTACCCATTCCAGGGGAACTTCATTACCGCATGGGATCGGATTATCGAAGGCGTGATCGAGTGCGCTGAGCATGTCCCGGAGGTCAAGATTGTGCTGGAATATAAACCCAAGGAACCTCGCACGCACTGCTATATCGCCACCGTTGGCAAGACACTGTTACTGATCGAAAAAGTCAACCGACCGAACGTGGGGGCGATGATTGACTTGGGTCATGCCCTGATGGGTTACGAAACCACGGCTGAATCGGCTGCCTTACTGCAATACTTCGGCAACAAGCTTTTTTATATGCACTTTAACGATAACTGGCGCTTGTGGGATGATGACATGACGGTTGGCTCTGTCCATACGATTGAAACGCTGGAGCTTCTCTACTGGCTGGACCGCATGAACTATACCGGCTGGTATGCCCTGGATATCTTCCCTTACCGTGAGAATGGCATGCGCGCCGCGCAAGAGAGCATCCGCTGGATTCAAGGCCTGCAGGCTCTTTTGGACAAAATCGGTCGCGAGCGTTTCGATAACGTAATCGCTGCCAGTGATTCTATGGAAGCCTCGGCGTTGCTGCGAGAAGCGCTGCTGGGTTAACCTTTCCTTGCAGTAAACCGAAAGGAGAAGCAAAATGGCTAAAGGACTAAATTTCCTTGCCATCGACCTGGGAGCAGAAAGTGGGCGCACGATCCTGGGCCAGTTTGATGGTAGTCGACTGGAACTATCTGAAAGCCATCGCTTCCCGAATGGGCCGGTGCGAGTGCCCTATCATACTAATCGGTATAGTCTGCGCTGGGATATCTTGCGCCTATGGAATGAGATCAAAGAGGGGATTGCCCGTGTAACTCGCAAGCAAGATATCGATCTAACGGGAATTGGCATCGATACCTGGGCCGTCGATTATGGCTTGTTAGACCGCAACGGCGCGCTGGTCTCTAACCCGGTTAACTACCGCGACGCCCGCACCAAAGGTATGGTGGAAGAAGCATTCCGCCGCATGCCGCGTGAGAGCATTTTTGAGCTGACCG
>CAZPWU010000438.1:0-2865 GCA_964590325.1 uncultured Anaerolineaceae bacterium
TGAAGGGGTATCCACAATAATGTAAATGGATACCTGATCGGTAGTGATGATTTTTTGATGGTAAAATCACCAAAATAAGGACGAAAGGTGGGGATTCTTTGGATATCTTAACGGTAGAAATTCATGATTGGATATCAGGGGTAGTTATTAACCTGCGACGTTTTTGAGATTTGTTTTTTAATGGGAGCATGTGTCATGAACCGATCTCTATCTCACAAGAAACATCTCGCCATCAGCTTATTACTCGCTCTCGGAATAATTCTCACCCTGACGCAACCAGTACGGGCTCAGACGATAGTATATGGAGATTCTGTTCCCAAGGATCAAGTTGTGGATACCAATGTAACCCTGATTGGCGTCGATGTAGCTATTGATGGTACGGTCAATGGGGATGTGATGGCTTTTGGTAAGACTGTTACCGTCAATGGCGCGGTGAATGGCAGCATGGTCACCGGAGGTCAGAATCTCACGATAAATGGAACCGTGAAGGGGAGTGTCTATGCTGCCTCCTTAACGATGACAGTGGGTCCATCGGCTGATATTCAACGAGATCTATATTATGCTGGTGTCAGCCTGGAAACCAAGTCGGGTTCACAGGTTAAGCGTGATTTATACGCTATCGCACTGGGAGCGACAACTGGGGGCCATGTTGAAGGCAAAATGACAACCTGGATTGGGCCGGTGAATATTACCAATTTCGTTCTTAAATTATTTAACATGCCACCGATTCCGTTGATTCCAACCGGCTGGATGAGTCCACAGGGATTCGTCCAGGCGCCTTCCCTCATTGGATCTGGGAGCTTTTCTACTATGAGAGCGGTCAGCCATTTCAAGCCTGAGCGTCTTGCTAATTCTACTAAAGCTGCCCTAAATATCAGTTGGATCCAGCCACAATTGCAGGCGACTCAGATCACTGTTCAAAATGTAAGGAATTGGTTCATAACCCTTGTGAGGCAGCTTGTAATACTGCTTCTTCTGGGTTTGCTGTTTGCATGGTTGGCACCAGCACCTCTGATCTCAGCGGGAGAGAGGATCCGTACTTCACCCTGGCAGTCGGTTGGTTGGGGATTGGTTGTCTTTATCATGGGCTGGTTTGTCGCTTTGTTTGTATTAATCCTCGTCATCTTGTTGGCTATATTTTTCTATGCAATTACGCTTCAGGCGCTAGCGTTTTTAATCGGCGGTTTTGGCATCACCAGCCTGGGTATGGCTCTATCTGTTTTTTGGTTAAGTTTTACCTACTTCAGTAAGGTCATTGTATCTTTCTTAATCGGTAAGCTAATATTAAAACTGATAAGGGCGAAAGCTGCCGAAAGTAAATTATGGCCCTTAATCCTGGGAGTAGTAATCTACGCCTTATTGGCTTCTATACCTTACCTGGGCTTGGTAATTGCAGTTTTAGCCACATTCTTCGGATTGGGCGCACTGTGGTTAGTTAGTCGCCCGTCACCGAAGCCGGTTGAGAGTGCTCCTGTTATACCGGCAGAAGCATAAATTAAGGAGTGAGGGTTATGATGAGAAGTCAGGAATCTCAATCGACTATAGTTATGTATATTGTTTTAGGGATTGTACTCGGTCTGGTATTTGTAGGGTTGGCCTCCATTATATGGATAGTCAGCGAGGGTTTACCCTTTACTTTGAATAGCCTGTTTTATATACAGCTCATGCCTCTCTTCTGGCTGGTCGATACTGTTCCGCTGGTGATGGCCGTATTATTCGGGTTGGCGGGTAATATGCAGGCAAAGTTGAGCCACTACCGGAGACAATTAGATCGCATGCACCGGAAATATAACGCCGATCTCCAGCAAATAAATGATCGTATGGCTAAACAAGAACAAGAATATAAACAATTGGAAACGATCATCAGTAAGGGTAAGCAACAATGGGAAGCCACATTCGATTCAGTCGAGGATATGTTGATCCTTACTAATGAGAAAGGCGTGATTATCCGTTGTAACCGCGCTACGAGCGATGCTTTTCAAACGGGTTTTCGGCAGCTCATCGGCAGACCTCTGAATGATTTACTTCCGGGAATTCCAGGTAGCAGGGAAGAGCCAGGATCCATCCAGAAGGTTGAGATGAAATTTCCTCGCCTGGAGGGTTGGTATGAAGTGTCAAGTGACCCTCTGATTTTCGAGGGGGAAAATTTAGGGAAGATCTATATCCTGCGGAATATTACTGACCGCAAGGAGGCAGTACTTGATTTGCAACGGCAAAAACAGTATTATGAGTTGCTGGTGCGAAACAGCCCTATCGCCATTGCCACACTCAACCTGGAAGACCGTATCGTAGCCTGCAACCCAGCCTTTGAAAGCCTCTTCGGTTTTACCCAGAAAGATGCGATCGGACAAAAATTGGACAACCTGATCTCCTCTCCCGAGCTGAGAGGAGAAGCGAATACTCTGACAGACTCTGTCAAGAAGGGTGAAACCATCCATAAGATTACCCGACGGATGCGCCAGGATGGTTCACTCATAGACGTGGAAGTATTCGGCATACCCGTGATCCTGTGGGGAAAACAGGTCGGCACACTGGCAATCTACCATGATGTCTCGGAACTCGTAGTAACTCAACAAGTTCCACAGGAAGGTGTTCATATAGAGGAACAAATAACACCCCAGGAGTCCGGGATTCCGCCTTTTGTGGAAGGCTCTCTTGGTGGTGAAACGGCAGCGGTCACAGGTTTAATTTCAGGAGTGGTTTCTACAGAACAGCAAGAAAGTACCCAGGTAGAAGAGGTTAAAGAAACCTCTGAGCCGTTAGAAACAGGACCATCGCCTGCTGAGACGACCGAAGAACTTGGGGTCCCGGAAAAACCAAGGAGTAGAATCCGTCGATCGAAAAAATAGAAAGTATGGGAACTGT
>CAZPWU010000439.1:0-2862 GCA_964590325.1 uncultured Anaerolineaceae bacterium
AGGTCAATCTTTGACATAGAGAACTCCATTATGGTTCGATTGCTACAGTTATATGATCATCGGAGAATATCGTCTCAAGGTTTAGATTAAGTTGGTTATTAATATCTATTATCTTGGCGCGTGTGATACTGCTCAGATCCAGGATCGCATCTTCCAAGGACTGGGCTAAGCCTGGATCATTGACTATCAATTGTATACGATTAAGTTCTTTACTCAATGCCAAATTATGTTCACTTTTATACAGACGCACTGCCGTAGCGACGGCTACCAGAATTTCTCCGATGACTTCGAAGCGGTCATTCTCTAGAGTAGGGTCAGGTACAGGCCAGCTCGAAGTATGGATAGACTTGAAATATCTATCTTTTTTCTCCACGTTCGACTTTCTATTCTCAAAAAGACTTTGGTAGATTTCCTCAGTGATATGCGGCAAGAACGGTGCAAATAGCTTTATCACTGAGAGTAAAACGGTATGCAGAGTATGTCGTGCACCTTCATTCCCCGAGCCATCCGAATCATACAATCGCTGTTTGCACATTTCCAAATAATTGTCGGCCAGCTCAGTCCAGAAAAAAGCCTCGATATCGTTCTTTGCCATGGCGTAGTCATATTTTTCAAATAGCTCAGTGACCCGCCTGATCAATTTATTCAACCGTGATAATATCCATAAATCGGCAGGGGATAATGAATCCATTGGTATAGCAGGGGGGAAGTCGAACAGGAAGCGTTCGCTAAATCGGGCAACATTCCATAACTTGGTGACCAGCCTAGCGCCAAGTTGGATTTTTTCTTCACTGATGATCGTGTCTTTACCCGGTCCGGTGCTGGCAGCCCAGTAGCGCACCGCGTCCGCGGAATACCGCTCAATCATTTCAAGTGGAGACATTGGTCCACCCCCGCGACTTTTACTGATCTTGCCCATCCCCTCTCCCGCTATACCCCATCCGGAGATCAATACATTTTCCCAGGGAACAGCGGCAAAGTGAAAATATGATTTTACGATCGTATAGAAAGCCCAGGTGCGGATGATCTCGTGAGCCTGAGGACGCAACCTAAAAGGGAATACTCTAGCGTATAGGGCAGGATCATCAAGCCATCTGCCGACGATCTGGGGAGTGAGTGAAGAGGTAGCCCAGGTATCCATAATGTCTTCATCGGGTATAAATGTTTGGCCGCCACAATTAGGGCACGGGTGGATAGGTTGATGATCGGAAGGATCGACCGGTAATTGGTCTTCCTCTGCCAGGGTAATTTCACCACATTCTTTACAGTACCATACCGGGAATGTCACACCGTAATAACGCTGGCGCGAGATACACCAATCCCAGTTAAGGTTTTCCACCCAGGCCCGGTAGCGAGCCAGCATGTGTTCGGGGTGCCAATTGGTTCCTTCCCCAACCTTGAGCAGTTCGTTTTTAAATTCAATGACCCGGGTGAACCACTGTCGGGCGATGATATATTCCACTGGCGTATCACAACGCTCGTGAACGCGTATAGACTGGGTGGTTGGCTGTCGTCCGAGTAATAAACCTTGTTCATCAAGGGACTGGATGATCTGATGGCGCGCCTCCTTCATGGTCAGACCTGCTATGATCCCGGCAGCCTGTGTCATACATCCATCTCGTCCGATAGCTTCAACGAATGGTAGTTGATAGGTACGCCACCAGGATATATCGGAGGTATCTCCAAATGTGCAACACATCACAGCGCCGGTCCCTTTATACGGATCTGCTTCTTTGTCTACAAAGATCGGTACACTATTACGGAATATCGGAACTGTCACTCGTTTGCCGATGATCCCTCGATAGCGATCATCATCCGGATGTACAAAAACGGCGACACAGGCAGGCAGCAGCTCCGGGCGAGTGGTGGCAATTGCCAGGTTTTGCCCATTATCGAGGCTGAATGCCAGGGTGACAAATTCGCTCTGACGATCAAGATCATTTAAGTCAGCTTGTGCGATAGCGGTATGGCATTCCGGACACCATATTACTGGCGCTTCACGTCGATAAACCAATCCCTTTCGGTATAGGTCGATAAATGACAGTTGTGATGTACGACGAGAGGTTTCGTCAATCGTACGGTAGGTATACCGCCAATCTATGGAAAGACCGAGGCGCTTCCAGAGTGCCTGGTATTCCTTTTCCCCTGCATCACTCATCTCTAAACATTTTTCGATAAACGCGCGCCGGCCGACTTGATGCGCGGTGATCCCCTGGCTTTTCTCCACCAGCCGTTCAGTGGGTAAGCCATTATCGTCATAACCCATAGGGTAAAACACGTTATAGCCCTTCATCCGCCAAAAACGTGCGATAAAGTCAGCATGACTGTAGGAATAGACATGCCCCAGGTGTAGATGCCCGGAAACCGTTGGTGGAGGGGTATCGATGGAATATACCGGTTGATCTGAATCGGGGTTATAGTGATAAACGCCATATTCTTGCCATAAAGATTCCAGGTTTGGTTCTATCTCTCTTGACACATATCTTTTAGGCAGAAACATACGTTTTCCTCCAGTGATAAAATAAAACACCCTTTCGTCCCTATGAGGACGAAAGGGTTTGCCTTCCGCGGTACCACCTCAATTCACCGCACCTAATGGTGCTGGCGCACTCATCACCCTGACCATCATCAGGATTTCGCAATAACGGGCTGCCCGTGCCGGTCTACTTTCAGTTAATATTAGCCTGGGTCGTATAACTGATTTCTTCGGCATACAATCCGGGCGACCTTCAGCGGTGGTTTGTTGCGGGGGCTTCCAGCCTGAGGCCTCACCTTCTCTATCAACCCATCTACCGCCTACTCCTCCCGGAGAGACCATTCAGATAACAAAAATTATACTATCCATGAATATCGACGTCAATA
>CAZPWU010000440.1:0-2858 GCA_964590325.1 uncultured Anaerolineaceae bacterium
CCCTTGTTTATGGTAACCCGATTGCCCTTAGGGATCGTATTTCTATGTTTGGCAACCAGATAATTACGCCTCAAGCGGTGTTATCAAACCTGGTCCGCAATGCAGCTTTTAATACGGGCACCCCGTGGGGTAGGGTTAATCGGGAGGTGTATAACCTGGTGTTAAAGGTCCATGACTTTATAGGGTTGAGTGTCGAAGATCCGCGTACGACCACAGTTGGCCCTTATCCCTGGATGGGAGTCAGAACCGATGAAAGTATTACGGGGAATACCCTGCATGCTTTTCTCATCCTGGTAAGTTGTGTGGTTGTCTTCGTGGTCAGAAAGCGTCTGAGTAGAGCAGTTTTAATCTATACTCTGGTGGTTGCATCCACTTTCCTGCTTTTTAGTATAGTGTTTAAATGGCAGATCTTTGGCAGCCGCTACCAACTTCCGTTCTTTGTCCTTTTTGCCCCCGTTGTAGGTGATATTCTAGCAAGTTTCTTGCCCTCGAGAGTGGCAGTGGTAGCTGGCTTGATCGTAGTGGTTTTAAGTTATCCTTGGTTATTTTCGATTGAGTCGCGGCCTTTGATTCCGAATAACAACTCTTCCGTCGGTAGTATACTAACCGAACCGAGATGGAAGCTTTATTTCGCGAGTGGTCTGTTTATGATCCATCCTATGACGACCATGCCGGCACTGATTCGTGAAGCGCAATGCTCAAGGGTTGGAATTATGCTTAGTGGAAATGGGGCTGAGTACCCATTTTGGGTTTTCCTAGGGGCGCCCTGGAGTTCGGTTCGAGTAGAATGGGTTGTTTCCGGAACCCCCTCTGAGCAGTATCGGAAGCCAGGCTTTCAACCTTGTGCCGTAATCTGTTGGTCGTGTTATGGTAGCGGATGGGATACATTTGATAAGCTACCAATCGTCTACGATGACGGAACTTACCGATTGTATATGGAACCGATTAAACCGGATCCTCCTTGACTCGCTGTTCAAACCGGTTATCCTTGTAGATTCCTTCGGGTAGATTGGTATAAGAATATTTAGAAACAAAGTAGTTTCTAAATCTCTATATAATTGGATTACCAACAATGGATAAAGGCATCAGTCCGAAAACTCGGTCTGTCATCCTGGCAGTTACCTGCACATCGTTTGCTGCAGCTCTGAGCGGTTACCTGGTTCTCGGTACATTCATGCGCTATAGCGGAGATGATTACTGCTACAGCGCCGTGCTGGTAGAGCGCGGTTTTATACAGAGCCTGGTGTATGCCTACTTGCACGAGACAACCTTTGCCGGTGACCGGTTCTCTCTTAACCTGGCGTCGTTTTTAAGCAGCCTGGTTGGTCCTATTGCAAGCGCTGTGCTGCCGGGGTTGATCCTCATCCTCTGGGTGGTGGGGATGTTCCTGACCCTGCGCGAAGCTGCCCGGATAACCCATGTGCAGATTCATCCCCTGCTAATATTGCTTGGGGTTGAGGTGACTGCCTTCTTTACGCTTTACATGGCCCCAAACCTGGGTCAAAGCCTGTTCTGGCGATCAGGCATGCTACCCTACCTGATGCCGATGATGGTTAACAGCTACCTGGCGGCTCTGGTCTTGAACCGTATCCGGGTTCCTAGGCGACATCACCTGACGTGGATCTTGCTCCTGCTCTTATCCTTCTTGGCCGCCGGCTTCTCAGAGACGGTAGCAGCCATGCAGATGGGGTTCTATATCATTGCTTTTTCCGGGATATGGGTCGCAAAAAAGCTGGGATCCGGTTGGGCAGAACACGCGTTCTGGCCGCTTATAGCGGTTCTAGCGGGGACACTGCTTGCTATGATTGTAATGGTCCTCTCGCCAGCCAACCATCCTCGGCAAGTTGGTCTACCGCCCCCACCGGGCTTGGTAAGACTGGTATGGATGTCGTTGGAGAATGCTGTCGTCTTTATCAAGATATCACTGTATAAACAGTTCCTGCCAAACGCAATCTGCGGTTTGATGTTCCTGGCACTTTCTTGCCTTTACTATATATCCCAGCCTGCAAAGGGAACTTCGGAAGCGGTGCGTTTCCTCATCGAGCTGATTGTAAGCTTGGTGTCAGGCTTCTTGTTGATCGTGTGCTGTATGGCGCCAAGCGCTTATGCTCTATCGACTTATCCTGACCTGCGTGTACTCGTGATTCCTGATTGGGTGATGGTGATGGAAATAGGCATCGTGGGATGGCTGATAGGAAAGGCATTTTCTGGACTGGTATATTCCAAGGTAAAGGTTAAGGAGGCGTCGGCTATCATGATCGGAGCAGCGCTTGTGGTTTTCGCGATCGGCGCTGTTCCATTGGTAACTGCCAGGGATGTCTTTGCCCAGGTTCCGCGTTACCAACGTTGGTCCGCTTATTGGGATATTCGCGATGCACAGATTCGTAATGCCAAGCGGGAAAACGTTACGGGAATTGAGGTAATGGAAATTGACCACATTATCCCGGATGTCAGTGAGCTCAGAGCGGACCCGGGATTCTGGTATAACGTGTGCGCAGCACGATATTATCGTGTAAATTGGATTGCTGCCAACCAGCCTGGATGGGATAAATGATCATAACTCTCTCTTACTGTCAACTGAAAGTGGGTCTTCGGGATTACCCGTAGAGACATCCAGCTTTTTAAGAGTGAGCGGGTGTACATCCACCCATACCCCCAATACTGGGAATCCACCATGCCAACCCTGGAGAGTCCTAAAGGCTTTAGTCGTAAGGCTGTGGTAATATAGCGAAGTGAATTTTCCCCATTTTTTTGACTACTCATCAATTACCGAGTCGTTGTATATCGGAATTACACCCCGCTCGGAGGACTTTAACCAGCTCAACCAGATGGGTGTGCGTTTAGTTATCAATATGCGG
>CAZPWU010000441.1:0-2855 GCA_964590325.1 uncultured Anaerolineaceae bacterium
GCCAAGGGATCATTTGATATGTCCCCCAAGATGCTACAAACCTTCCTTTTTAGTATATTCGTCTTCTCCTTTGTCTTTGCTGACCTTCTCTGGCACCGCATCCGCCTGGGTCGGCTGGCGGATAAAGTAGAAGAACTGCGTTTAAAAGTGACCCAGTAGGAGGGGAGTGCTTATGTTCCTGGATCAAGGCCCGATCGAATCGACCGGCTACATGATCGCCGGTTACGTCGTAATATTCGGTGTCATGCTGATTTACTTGATCAGCCTGTTCGTGCGCACGATGAACTTGAAACGGGATATTGAGGTTTTAGAAGATATAGAATCTACCGATGGACGAACAGTGACAAGCGATCAGAAACCAGCAGCTTAGCAAGGTTCATATGAAAGGCTACGGTCGGTAGCCATCCACCAGGGTCAGGAAAGTACGTCTTCCTTTTGCTTGCGCACTGCATCCTTCGAGGACGGCAGCTCAAAGGGTAGCTTGCCATTGGGAACGAAGCGCCCAAAGATTACATTGAGAACAGTTGCATCGTTGGCACCAAAGTCAGCCAACAGCCCTAAGCTTTTCTCGGCAATTTCAGGGATTACTGCTGGACGTTCCAGGTGCGATTAGTCGGTGAGAATTTTGCATCGAATATTCCCCCTGCTGGGATACCCAGCATATGCAAGGAATGGCCTTCTTCGGGTTACCGTTTAACCACCCAATGTCACAGGCAGCGCCTGACCCTTGAACTGACTCACGTAAAGGTGATGATAAAAACCCTTTTGTGCTAGCAGGCTTTTGTGCGTACCGCGCTCGATGATTTCACCACCGTTGATGACCAGCACCTGATTGGCGTCGCGGATGGTGGAGAGGCGGTGGGCGATCACAAAGCTTGTCCGGCCTTTCATCAGCCGCAGCAACGCTTCCTGCAGGTGTTTTTCGGTACGCGTGTCTACATTGCTGGTGGCTTCATCCAGGATGAGGATATCCGGGTCAGCGAGTACCGCTCGAGCAATAGCCAGAAGCTGCCGCTGCCCTTGACTCAGGTTCGAACCGCGTTCGGTTAGCATCGTCTGGTATCCCTGCGGTAGGCGATGAATAAATAGGTCAGCATTGGCCAGTTTAGCGGCAGCGATCACTTCCTCATCGGTAGCTTCCAGCCGTCCATACCGTATGTTCTCCATGACTGTGCCAGCAAATAAAAAGTTGTCCTGCAGCACCAGACCCAACTTTCGCCGCAGGTCGTCTTTCTTTACGGCGCGTACATCCTGTCCATCGATGTGAATCGAACCGCTCTCCACGTCATAAAAACGGGTAAGCAGGTTGGCAATGGTGGTCTTGCCCGCGCCGGTTGGGCCAACCAGGGCAATCATCTGCCCTGGTTCGGCTTGCAGACTGACGTTTTTCAGTACCGGAACTCCCGGTTCGTAGCTGAAATTCACTTGTTTTAAGGTCACGTTCCCGCTTACATGCTCCAGGGGCTGGGCATCTGGCATATCTACCTCGGGCGTTTCGTCCATCAGCTCGAACACCCGTTCCGCGCCCGCCAACGCCGACTGGATGGAGTTGAACAGTTGAGCGATCTGGTTCAGCGGGAATCCCAATCGACCGGCATAGTTGACGAATGCCGCAATCTCCCCCACCGTCACCAGCCCCTGCACTGCCAGCCAACCGCCCGAGCAAGCCACAATAGCCAGGCCCAGGTTATTAACCATGTTCATGAGGGGCCCCATAAACCCGGCGAAGATGCGGGCGCGCAGGGCAACCTTCTGCAAACTTCGGTTGACTTGGGAAAAATTCTTTATGGTGGTCTGCTCGCGCACAAAGGCCTTGACTGTCCGCTCCCCCGTGATTGTTTCTTCGATCAAACCGTTGAGCGTCCCGAGCGTGTGTTGGGTTTCGCGGAATCCCTGGCGGGTCCGTTTGGCAATGGTGCGGGTTAGCACATAGGTCAGGGGCATGACCACCAGGCTGACCATAGCCAGTGATACATTGAGTATGAACATGAATACAACCACACCTATCAAGCTTAGCACACTTGAAAGCAGCTGGCTGAAACTGGAGGCGAGGATATTCGAAATATTCTCTACATCGTTGGTCAGGCGGCTCATCAAATCACCGTGAGTATGCTGGTCAAAAAAACGCACAGGAAGGGTTTGCATGCAGGCAAACAAGTCTTTACGTATGTCGCGCACCGCGCGCTGAGCCACCCCGACCAGGAAATAGGTCTGCAGCCAGGTGCCTGCCGCCGCTACGATGTAGGTGACGATCATCAACCCGAGGAGCCGAGCCAGCCCAGCCAGGTCACCGTGGTTAATATAGGTGTCTATGGCCTTGCCCATCAGGTAAGGTCCCAGCAGGCCGACTATTGAGGTGATCACCACCAGTACCGTCGATCCTGCGAGCACCCAGCTCTGGCGCTGCAGGTACCCCCACAAGCGCAAAAGCGTACCGCGAGGGTTTTTGGATTTTTCGGGCTCCTTGAATATCCCCATCGGGCCACTGCCGGGGCGGAACCCCAGGACCGGGGCTGGCCGGCTCTCGATCGCCTGGGTAGAACTCGGTTTATTTAGTCGCTGCTCACTCACTGTACCGTTACCTCATTCCCCAGTTGGGATTCGTAAATCTCGCGGTAAATCAGGCTAGATCCGATCAGCTCATGGTGAGTACCCTGCGCGGCAATCTGACCATCGTCGAGCACCAGGATTTTATCGGCCTTCAGCACCGTGCTGATGCGCTGAGCAATCACGAAACTGGTACGCTGCATCATTATTTTCTCCAGCGCGTCCTGGATCTTACTTTCAGTCTCGACGTCTACCGCGCTCGTGCTATCATCCAGGATGAGGATGAACGGCTTGAGCAGGAGCGCCCG
>CAZPWU010000442.1:0-2855 GCA_964590325.1 uncultured Anaerolineaceae bacterium
TAAAGTGCGCGTGAGGATATTTTCGAGCTCACGTCTGGAACGTGGGGTTTTACCCTTATTCTTAGGTTTTAGCTCCTCGTCGTGTTCTTTGGCTTTTTCCATAGCTTCACGGAGGGCCGCTTCCATAGCCGTAGGAACAGGCTTTTCTTTAGGTGCTTCAACTGCTTCAGCTTCCTTCTGAACAGCCTTGGCTACTTTAACCGGTTTCTCTTCCAGCGCTTTCATACTCAGCTTGATCTGTTTTTTCTGGCGGTTAATTTCTAATACTTTAACGTCTACCTCATCGCCTTCTTTGACTACCTCTCCCGGGTTGCGAATGTAGTCATGGGTCAATTCACTGATATGTACTAACCCCGGTCGCTCGGCACCAATATCGATAAAGACCCCGAATTTCTCCAGTCGGACCACTTTCCCTTTGACGACCATATCCTTTTTAATTTCGCGCCACTCGAGATCGAGAGGCTTGATCATCGTCAGCTCAATGCGCCCTTTTTGGGGGTTTGCACGGCGCACCCAGACATCTACCGATTTACCAACCTGGACCACATCGTCTACCCGATTGACAGGCTCTTTCTGTAGTTGAGATATATGGACGACGCCCGGGGTATCCAAACCGATATCCACGATCGCTCCAGCCAAAGTTGTTTTAACCACCTTACCGGAAAAGTGCGTCTTCCGTTTAATTTCAGATAGGCTTGTGGGGGTATCCATAACATTGGTTTCCATAAACCACTCTCCCATTAATTCCAAATTTCAGGCAAGGAATGATTATACCTTGCCGAAGGTGAAAAGTCAAAGTCTGAAGTTATGATTGAAATTAAAGCTTTATATCCCTGCACATCAACTCAGCCAAGCTCTCGCGGCGCTGTATCAGCCGTGCAGACCCCTCTTCCAGCCATAAGACGGCTGGCTTGCAGGGCCGTTGTAATCACTCGCCATGCTGAGTTGGTAAGCTCCACTGACCGGGGTAGCAATCAGCTCTCCAGGTTTGATATCCGGTAGAGGCAGCCCCTCGATGAGGATATCCCCGCCCTCGCTATAAGGACCCGCCAGCCATAGTGATGCACGGTAGGCATCGACCATTGCGTCCATTGTTTTGCGATCGTAGAGATAGAGCGGTGTTCCGTGCTGCTCAGCCAAATCTATCAAATTGCAGTCGCTGATAGTCAGGTAAGAATGACTGTTGGTTTACGAAATGCCGAAGGTGATTAGAAATAGATCCAGACGGTTTTTTTATTGTCCCCATCCCCTGGCCCCTTGTAAGAACACCTTACCAGGCATGGGCTTTTTCCCGGCTGGCTGCACCTCATCCAGCACCAACAGACCTTGAGCAGTCCCGATGGCAGGCAAACCCTGGTAAACCAACCGTCGGCCAGGATATGCGGTAGCTATTTCTACTGCACGAGCAAGTAAAATTTTCAAGATACCATCCTGCCAATCTATGAAAGCTCCCGGCCAGGGGTTGAACGCACGCACCCGTCGGGCCAGGTTTTCAGCAGGTTGGTTGAAATCCAGCTTGCCATCCTCTTTTTTCAGTATGGGAGCATAAGTTGCACTGGCCTCATTCTGAATTCTAGGCACGATTTGACCGTCCAGATAGCCTGGGAGCGTTTCAATCAGCAGCTCAGCTCCCAGGTCAGCCAGGCGTACGCTCAGGCTGTTGGCGGTATCCACCGGCAAGATAAGCAGGCTGCGTTGGGATAGGATCGGGCCAGTGTCCACCCCGGGATCCATACGCATGATCGTGATACCAGTTTCAGCATCCCCATGTAATATGGCAGCCTGGATCGGCGCTGCGCCGCGCCAGCGCGGCAGCAGGGAGGCGTGCACATTGATACAGCCGAGCCGGGGTAGATCGAGAACTCCGGGGCGCAGGATCTGCCCGAAGGCTGCCACTACGACGAGGTCAGGCTGCCAGGATTTGAGCTGCTCCATAGCTTCAGGCTCACGCAGGCGTCGGGGCTGTATGACGGGCAATCCCAGCTTTTGTGCCAGGATTTTAACCGCGGGTAGAGTCAAGACCCGGCCGCGCCCGGCTGGTCGGTCGGGCTGGGTGACGACGCCGACGACCGCGTAATTTTTAGCCAGAGCCTGCAAGGCTGGCAAGGCGAATTCAGGAGAGCCCATGAAGACTGTGCGAGGGGTCATAGGTTTAGAGTAGAACGTTCACCAGCGGGAAGAAACAACCGTGGCGTTGTCCCCTTTCAGAATGGCATTTCTCAGCAGGCTTAAAATCGCTTTCATACGCCAGGATAGATTATATTATACTTATTCATAACAAAGTTGCTTGCTGGCTACGATCAAGCTTATTATTGAGGAAATAATGCGCAATCGATTTCCTGTCGCTGTACATCTGTTCTTTTTACAAAATGGATATATGTTACTATTGCGCCGTTACAACACAGGCTGGGAAGATGGTAAATACAGCCTTCCGGCTGGTCACGTTGAAACAGGCGAATCGGTCATTCAAGCCTCAATCCGTGAGGCTTATGAAGAAGTTGGTGTGCGGTTGAATCCCCCAGACCTTGAAGTTGTCCACGTCATGCACCGTAAAGCTGAAGATGAACGGATTGATTTCTTCCTGATAGTCAAAAGCTGGACTGGCGAAATCATTAACCAGGAACCTCACAAATGCGATGATCTATCATGGCATCCTCTGGCTTCTTTGCCAGGTAATATCATCCCCTATGTGAGACAGGGTTTGAAGAATTACCAGGAAGGTATACTCTTCAGCGAATTTGGTTGGGGACACTGACATTGGGACTGGTTTTGCAATGGGGATTATTATTTTCCCCTCGAACAATATGGGACCGGTGGGAATCGAACCCACAAGGAGTGTCACCTCCGGAGGATTT
>CAZPWU010000443.1:0-2853 GCA_964590325.1 uncultured Anaerolineaceae bacterium
ATCAGCCTGATCGGCGCGCCCAACTGGACGACCCATAGCTGTGTGGATGCAGCCAAAAACGGTTTTGATGGTATCTATATCGATGGGGGTGCCGATAGTACTGTCATCAGCGGCAATCGCATCGTCTGCAGCGTGAATAATGGCGTTAATATAAACGGGACCCCTGCGAATAAGATTTCCAACACAGAATTGTCAAATAATGACATTGGCACAGATGGTACCAGCGCCATGGGCAACGGGCTGTCTGGCATTTACGATAAGGATACGCTCGGCACCCACATCGAAGGGAATACCCTCTCTGGCAACAAAGGCGGGTCCGGTATCTGGTTGTTTGGTTCGGTGAATGCGGTCCTTATCAGCAATATGATCGGCACGGACGAAACCGGAGCCCATGCTTTGCCAAACAGCGAAGATGGCGTGAAGATCAGCAACCTCGCCACGAATAATAAGGTTGGCGATGCCTCCCACCATAACACGATCAGCGGCAATACCAAATGTGGCATCCGCTTGACCACCGGCGCCTCTTTGAATACCATTGATAACAACTATATCGGCATCAACGCCAGTGGAACTGCCATCCCCAACGGTGAGACAGGGTTGTCAATCGAAAACGGGCCCAATAACACAATCGGTTCGTCTTCAGCGGGAGTTTTCCAATATATTTCCGCCAATGCCCACGAGGGTATCTACATCGAGTATACGAATGGCACCAAGATTGAGGCGTCCAACTATATCGGTGTGGGGAGTGACAACATAACGCCCCGGGGCAACCTGCTGTCAGGCATCATGCTTAATGGGACGACCGGGACGGCGGTGCGCCCGGCCCTCGTCGCCAATAACGGCGGGGTCGGCATCGCCCTGGTGGGCAGCAGTGCCATAGGCAACGAATTCTGGCCTCTCAATGTCTACGCCAATGGCGGTCTGGCAATTGACCTGGGCAACGATGGGCACACATGGAACGGTACCCATACGCCACCTGGACCGAACAACTGGATGCAATACCCGGTCATCACCTCTGTCAGCGACATCACGATCTCGGGTAAAGCCTGCGCAAACTGCCTCATCCATCTTTACCATGCTCTGGACGATCCGACTGGGATCGGAGGGGGCGGGGTTTACTTACAGGATGTATCAGCGCTTGCCTCGGGCGACTGGTCGATCCCTCTGCCCAGTGGTGAGATATCCACCAGTGTAACCCTGATCGGCGTTCTGCCGTCCACATTGGATAGCTCGGAGATGAGCCCGCGCTACACTGGCAAAGCGCCTTTCATCTACCTCCCCCTGATACGGCGGTAAGGTAACTACCCAATTTCTGATCCCTTATTGACTTCTCTTGTTTCCTGTTATATAATACTGGTACGGACCACCGTATCACGCCCTCGTTCATTACGTCCCTTAATTCTCATCTCTCTTCTTTATGAAAAACCACACCATCATCGGCCTCGAAGAGGTTGCGGCAATCCACACCAGCCCCTTTAAGCTCTACCACAGCCTGGGACAGGTCATCCGCAGCAAGATCCAGAGCGGTGAATGGCCCGTGGGAGAGCAGATCCCCTCCGAGCGGACGCTGATGCAGGCTTTTGGCGTCAGCCGGGCTACGGTACGCCAGGCAATCGAGAACCTGATCAAAGAAGGCATCCTCTACCGGGTTCATGGCAAAGGCACCTTTGCCGCGCCGCCGAAGATCAAGCAAGGGGTGCTGCGCCTGCTGGATTTCTCGAATATCATGCGCCGTAACGGCTTGAACCCCTCTGCCTGCCTGCTCGGAAAGGTACTTTACGACCCTCCCCTGGACATCCAGCGGACGCTGGCGCTTCCCGAGGCAGCACGGGTGAACTGGTTCCAGCGCCTGTTGTCGGTCAATGACTCTCCAATGCTCATCGAAAACTCCTATTTTTCCGCCCCGCGCTTCCCCGACATGCTGGAAGCCTATAATGGAGCCGAAGAACCGCTCGTCTTCGTCAGCAGACAATACGGCCTCCAGGTCGCCCGCGAAAGTGAGGCCTTCGAACCGGTCATCCTCGAAAGCTTCGAAGCCAGTCTGTTGGGCGTTAAGCTTGGATTCCCGGCCCTGTGGGTGGAATATGTGGTCTATGATACTGCCGATATCCCGGTCGCTTACTTCACTACCCTGATGCGCGGCGACCGCTGCCGGTTCTACGTCGACCTGACATTTGAATAGGATACAACCATGCTGCTCTCTGACTTCCGCCCAAGCCCGGCGCTCGTTACCCAATCCACACCGGTCCTCAAGCCGCGTTTTACCGTCATCGACGCCCACAACCACCTCGCCGAGCCGTTCGGCGGTGGTTGGGATAAGCGCCCGATCCCCGAGCTGCTCGATAAGCTGGACGAAGCCGGCGTGCAGGGTTATGTCGACCTGGATGGCGGTTGGGGTGAGCAAGTCCTCAACAGCCACCTGGACTACTTCAAGGCCGCTGCCCCCGAACGTTTCCGTATCTTCGGCGGGGTGGATTGGGCAGCCTGGCCTGAACATGGCGACCGTTTCGCTGAATGGGCTGCTGGTCGCCTGCGCCAGCAAGCGGCGCGTGGCGCCGAAGGCCTCAAGATCTGGAAAGGTTTCGGTCTGAAGGTGCAGGACCAGCACGGTAAGCTGGTCCCCGTGGACGACCACCGCCTGGACCCCCTGTGGGAGACCGCCGCCGAGCTCCACCTGCCGGTGACCATCCACGTCGCCGACCCGGTGGCATTTTTCGACCCTGTAGACGAGAACAACGAGCATTATGAGACCCTGCTCGCTCACCCGGACTGGCATTTCCCCAGCCCACCCTACCCGCCTTTCATGACCCTCATGTCCGGGCTGGCGTTCCTGGTGGAGCGCCAGCCGCAGAC
>CAZPWU010000444.1:0-1557 GCA_964590325.1 uncultured Anaerolineaceae bacterium
AAGAAGTCCCGGTCACCGTCGAGGTCGAGAAAGAGGTGGTGGTCGAGAAGGAGGTTATGGTCACGCCAACGCCAAAGGCAGGATGCCCCGATAGTATCGTCATCTGTTGGACCCCGCCCGACATAACAGGCGTCTTCAGGACGGCCACCGACTACTTCAACCTCTCGGCCTTGGATGCCCGAACCGCCGGGCTCAACGTCTCTCTCGTCTCTCAAGCGCCTACCAGCCACATAGCCTTCGGGGACCAGGTGGCCATCATTGAGGACTTCGTGGCCAGGAAATGCGATGTCATCGCCATCTCCCCCATCGAGGTCGAGGTGGTCATCCCGGCCATCAAGAAGGCCAATGAGGCTGGCATCCCGGTGATCATCGTCAACCTGCTGGAGCCTATCGCCGGTGTGGAGATAGCCTCCTACATCGGCTTCGACAACACCGTGGCGGCGCGCATTTCCGGCTTCGCCCTGGTGGACTACTTCGGAGGGCCGGGCATCCTCGGTACTGGTCGCAAGGTGGATATCGAGCCTGGCACCTATCTCGACCTGGCCTGGTGGGAGGAGCTCTACGAGACCATCACCGATGAGGAGAAGGCTGCGGTCAAGGCCAAGGTAGCCATCATCGAGGGTGTCGCCGGTGGCTTCTTCTCTCAGGCGCGGCTGAACGGCTTCCACAGCATCGTGGACACATTCCCGGGCATCGAGATCTTAGGAGCGCCCTGCGCCGCGGATTGGAA
Source organism: uncultured Anaerolineaceae bacterium (assembly GCA_964590325.1). GTDB lineage: Bacteria > Chloroflexota > Anaerolineae > Anaerolineales > UBA4823 > CAZPWU01. The sequence goes on from CAZPWU010000444.1 coordinate 731, forward strand.
CCGCGAGAAGGGGATCAAGTGCGCCGAGGACTTCCTGACCGCCAATCCCGATCTGGACGCCATCTGGGCCGCCTCCAACGAGATGGGCCTGGGGGCCATGCTCGCTTCCGATGGTGCTGGCCGGCTGGAGCTTGCCGGAGAAGGTCCGGTGGTGGGTGATAAGAAAGTGGCTATCTTCACCAACGACGTCACGCCGGAGTCCGCCGACAGGGTAGCCGAAGGGAAGATGATAGCCGAGACCACCCATGGCTTCCCAGACTGGGGTTGGTATGGAACCGAGTTCGGGGTGACCATGGTTTGCGGTGGGAAGGTTCCCGAGATCTTCGACATCCGGCCGCGGACCATGTACAAGGATAACGCGCGCCTGTTCTACCCCCACCCCGCGCTGGAGCCCATTGATTGGGAGTCCATCAAGAAGGGTGGGTCGCCCCGCATGTAGTAGCCACCACGCTGACCCTAGGTCAAGAGGAAGGATCGCCTCTTTTAGAGGCGATCCTTCCCCCCAAATAGGAACTGAAGCCCCCTATGGGATTGGGCTCTAGACGTGCAGAAGGAAGGGAAGATGAGGCTAGCAGGTAAAGTCGCTATCATCACCGGTGCGGGCGAAGGGATCGGACGGGCCACCGCTCTCCTCTTCGCCGAGGAGGGAGCCGAGGTTGTGGTCGCCGATTGCGATCCAGAGAGAGGCGATGAGACCGTCAGGTTCATCGAGGAAAAGGGTGGCAGGGCGGTATTCCTTCAAGCGGATGTGTCTAAAGCGGCCGATGTGAAGAGGATGGTGAAGACAACCGTCGAGAGATACGGTAAACTCGACATTTTGGTGAATA
>CAZPWU010000444.1:1567-2835 GCA_964590325.1 uncultured Anaerolineaceae bacterium
AACGCTGGGATCTACGCCCAAGCCGATGTGGTGGAGGCTACGGAGGAGGAGTGGGATCGGATTTTGAATGTGAACCTGAAGGGGGTCTTCCTCTGTTCTAAGTACTCTATCCCTGAGATGATCAAGGGTGGAGGGGGATCTATTGTCAACATCGGCTCTGAGGCCGGAATCGTTGGCATTAAGAACCAGGTAGCCTATAACGTATCCAAAAGCGGAGTCATAGCTCTGACCAAGAGTATGGCCATAGATTTCGCTGCCCATAACATCAGGGTTAATTGTGTATGCCCCGGGACCACGGAGACCCCCCTGGTTAAGGCGGCTTTGGAAAGGGCGCCAGACCCGGCAGCGGCACGCCGCGCCGTGCAAGAGAGTCGCCCTGCCAACAGGCTGGGGCGGCCAGAGGAGATAGCCGCTGGCATCCTCTACCTGGCCTCCGATGAATCCCCTTACGCCACGGGGGCGATACTCTCCATAGATGGGGGTTATACGGCCCAATAGGGATTCTCAGGAACTGGCCGCCGGAGAGAAAGGGACGCTCTGGTCCCCTTTTGAACCCCATTTGTCAGTGAGGTTAATCAGTGGTACAATATCTGGCAAGAGACTCCATCCAGCAAGGAGGCTACACGGACTATGTCTTCTTCTCTTATCTTGCAGGCTGAGGCGATTGATAAGAGTTACCCCGGTGTTCACGCCCTCGACCATGTGGATTTCGACCTCTACGAGGGGGAGGTCCATGCCCTTCTAGGCGAGAACGGTGCGGGTAAGTCAACCTTTATGAAGATCATCAGCGGCTCTCTGCGGAAGGATAGTGGGCGGATTTTCCTTCGTGGTCAGGAGGTCGAGATCGTAAGTCCGATGCATGCTCGGGAATTGGGGATCGGCATGGTCTATCAAGAACTGAGCGTCATCCCCGGTCTCAGTGTAGTGGAAAACATCTTCCTGGGCAGACTCCCCAAGCGCAAACCGTTCGGAACCGTTGATTGGTCCGAAGCAATATCGCAGGCCAAGAGGATCCTGGATAATCTGGGCGTTGATATTGACCCCGAGGAGCGTGTTGGCAGCCTCAGCATGGGTGAGCAGCAATTGACCGAGATCGCCAAAACTTTATCCATGAACGCGCAGATCCTGCTGTTGGATGAGCCCTCCTCGGCTCTATCTGATGAGGAGCGAGTGCGGCTCTTCAACATCATGCGGGGGCTTCAAGAGAAGGGGGTGGCGATCATCTATGTCTCCCACCGATTGGGTGAGGTTCCCCAGATTGGCCAGCG
>CAZPWU010000445.1:0-2827 GCA_964590325.1 uncultured Anaerolineaceae bacterium
TAACCCATACAAATTTAAACAGCTTTGGGCCTGCTTGGTCACCAGGAGGTACTCGAATCGCTTATTCATACTATTTGGATCTTGGTAATAATCCAGAAATATATATCATGGATGCCGACAGTAGTAATTTTATACGCTTAACCAACAACACTACAATAGATTGGTCACCAGATTGGGCTCCATAATAAAAGTGTAGTCTGAGAATAAAAGCCTCACTAATAAATAGCTATCGACATTTTTTGGAGAATGCAGTGTCTAAAACAGTCCTCGTATTAGCCCCTCACCCTGACGATGCCGAATTTTATGCCGGCGGCACGATTGCTAAAGAGATCCAGCAGGGATCGCGGGTGGTTATCATTATTGCCACGGATGGTCGTTGCGGCTCGTTTGAAATTGATAGTCGTACACTGTCATCAATAAGAGTAGGTGAAGCACAAAGAGCTGCACAGGTTTTAGGGGCTGAGCGACCCATCATGTTGGGCTATCCGGACCTGGAGCTGGATACACTCCCTCCTGGTAAACTGCGTGAACAATTCGTCCATCTGATCCGTCAGCATAAACCTGATATGGTCATTGCTGAAGACCCTTTCGCACGTTATGAAATCCATCCGGATCATCGTGCGGTCGCCTGGGTATCTATGGAGGCTGTTAATTATGCCAGCCTGCCACTCTGGCATCCCGAGCACCTGACCGAGGGATTAGAGCCTCACTTCACGGTAGAAAAGTTATACTTCAGCGAAGAGCCGTCTTCCACCAACCATGTTATCGATATCACAGACACTTTGGATCGTAAATTACGTGCGCTAGCTGAACATAAAAGCCAGATATCGTTTCTAGTTGAAGATGTATTACACCAGGCGCGTATAGCGGGAGTCGATTTAGGTGTTATTGCCGGAGATGCAATCGGCGACCCACTGGCGCTGGTTACCTTAGCAATTCAATCGCAGGCTGCAGAGGTAGGACAGAAAATTGGAGTACAATTTGGTGAAGCATTCCGTTATGTGCGCTTCCATCCATTTGTTGAAAATTTAATAACTATCTAGAGGCGACCAAACTCATAAGGAGGGGCAGATGAAATCCTCATCCAGGTATCGCTGGTTCATCGTCGCTATCTTCTTTGTGTTCATGCTGCTGCACCAATCCGACCGGCTGCTGATCGGTCCTCTAACCACCGATATTATGGATACTTATAAGATATCGAAGACCCAGATGGGCGCGGTATCAACCGGGGCACTGATAGTCGGCGCTGTCCTCTACCCGATCTGGGGATATTTTTATGATCGATATGCACGATCAAAGCTACTGGCATTGGCAGCTTTCATCTGGGGTTCTACAACCTGGATCAGTTCCATTGCACCAACCTACCCAATCTTTCTGGCAACGCGTGCCTCGACAGGGATCGACGATTCCAGTTATCCGGGGCTTTACAGCCTTGTCTCCGATTATTTCGGCCCCCAGGTGCGCGGAAAGATATATGGTCTCTTATCTCTCACCAGCCCTTTAGGGTATATGATTGGAATGTTTCTAGGCTTGATGCTCAGCGGAACGATCGGATGGCGAGGGGTTTTTTACCTCACCGGGTCACTGGGTCTTGTGGTAGCGGTTGTCATTTTTTTTGGAGTTAAGGAAACTACGCGCGGTAAAAGCGAACCCGAGATGGCTGACCTGGACATTGTTGGAACTTATTCCTTTAGCTGGAAAGCAGCCCGGGATCTATTTAAAATCCCCAGCCTGATCCTGTTATTTATCCAAGGATTCTTCGGCGTTTTCCCCTGGAATGCGATCACCTTCTGGTTTTTCGCTTATCTGCAACAAGAACGCGGTTATTCCGAAGGTAGCGTCTTAATGACCATGGTCCCAGCCATTCTAGTTCTAGCCGCTGGTTACCCCATCGGTGGAGCATTGGGTGACTATGTGTTTAAACGCACACCGCGTGGCCGGCTCATTGTCTCCATGTTTGGCGTTATTATGGGGGCTGTCCTTATGGCTATAACCCTCAATATTCCTATCGCAGACCAGGGTTCATTCATGATCATGCTTATTGTCACAGCCCTATTCATCCCCTTTGCCACCGCCAATGTGCTGGCGACTATATACGATGTCACACTTCCAGAGATCCGCAGCACAGCCAACGCCGTCGAAAGCTTTATTGAGTCGGGGGGTGCCGCCCTATCTCCTTTGATCGTGGGGGTAATTGCCGATGCTTATTCGCTTAAAGATGCTTTCTTGATCATCTGCATCTCTGCCTGGGCTTTATGTGCTTTCTTCTTTATCTTTACAGCATACCTGATCCCAGGAGATATTAGGAAATTACGAAGTCAAATGCGCGAGCGCGCAGACCAAGAACGCGAACTCCAGTCTGCTTCGCCGCTAGAGGTGCAATGAAAATCGCCATTCTCGATGCGGCGGGTGTCAGAACACCTTTAATAATAGGAGCAATAACCAAAAGGCAAGATAAAATCGGAAGAAAGATCGGGCCTTCATAACGTATTATGACCCGGACCTGTGCTTTCCTGCTGTAATGAAAGCCCTGGCAACTGCCTGGGCTAAGGTAGTTTATGTACCCATTTTATATTTTTGATATTTATTTGATATCAGTATCAAGCTCATCCATCTCAACCGTATGAAGCTGGTTATGGATGCCAATTCAACCGGGGAAATCAAACTAGACAAACCTGCTGTTCGTGAAGTTGTTAAAAACGTCGATATTTTGCTCCCTAACGCCAGAGAAGCCATGGACTTGACCGGTGAAGCTGATCTGGAGAAAGCGATGCGTCAGATCGGCAAGCTCTGTCCATTGGTGGTCGTGAAAGATGGCTCACATGGC